>JAFTKV010000131.1 GCA_017453085.1 Clostridia bacterium | reverse complement strand
GTGGGCTCGTCCAGCAAAATGATATCCGGATCGGAGAGGATGATGCGCGCCAATGCCACGCGAGTCTTTTGCCCTCCGCTGAGGGTATTGATGGGTACGTTCCAGAACTGTTCGCCAAAGCCAAGGCTGGTGAGCACTCCCTGGCAACGGCTACGATAGGTCAGTCCACCCTCTGCAACGAACCGTTCGTGCAGATTGGAGAAGCGAATGGCAGCAGCCTCGTCGCTCTCCGCTGCCTGCCGCAGAGATTCCAGCTGTGATTCCATGGCAGTCAAGGCAGGAAAAGCCCTGAGCATTTCCGCCAAAACAGTTGCATCGCTGTCGTAGTCGCTGTTTTGCTCCAGATAACCAATGCTTTTATCACGAGCGATAAAAACGTCGCCGTCAGTTGGATCGACCTGTCCCATCAAAATGCGGAACAAGGTGGATTTTCCGGCGCCGTTAACGCCCACTACGCCCAGCTTTTCCCCTTCATTCAAAGAAAAGCTAACGTCGGACAGGATGTCTGTCATCCCATAAGAAAGTGATATTTTATTACATCCGATAATAATCATGTGAAACTCCTTGCATACGCTTTTTCTATTATAACAGTTTCACACGGATTTGTCAACCGGTTTCAACAGGAGGATTCTTATGAAAAAATATCTGTGCTATATAATCGTAGCTCTCACGGTATGCACATTGCTGTTACCGAGCCCTGCATATGCCAAGGGGAACGAGGAATATATCAAGCAATTGGCCTTTTTCGGCGATTCCACTACCTACGGGATGATTCGCTATATTGTGGAAAACGACGGTCGTTTGGGTCAGCCAATAGTCAAGCTGACGCGCAACCAAATTCTGACGCCCCCAGATGGAACCTTCTATCTTGGTAATTTGCCCACCACCAAGATTCGATATCAGAAGCAGGTGCTTTCACCTTCGGAGGCATTCCGAAAAGCCTCCCCAGAGATATTGATCGTCACGGTTGGGGTCAACGGCCTGCCCTCCTGGACAGAGGATTCCTTTCGGGAAAGCTATCTACGATTGATCGATGTGATCGCATCGGCAACGCCCGATACGCAAATCGTATTGCAATCGGTTTTTCCCATTGCAAAAGAGCGTAGCGTAAAGCTGAAGAACTTCAATATGGATAAAATTGATCGGATGAATGGATGGATCAGTACCATTGCTGACGCAAAGGGACTCCCCTACCTGAACACCGCTTCTGTATTGAAGAGCGCAGACGGCTGGTTGAATCCGACCTATCATAACGGTGACGGAATGCATCTCAACACCCAAGGCTTTAACCAAGTGCTTGCTTATATCATAGAACATCCCATCCCCAAAGGAGCATAATATGCTAAAACGTATTCTCATTTTCACAGTTTGTCTAATCTGTCTTGTTGCCTGTACTAAACAAACACCCAACTACCGCACTGACGTAGAAATAGCAGATATGCAAAAGGAAGTAGACGGTCTCTTGTACCACACCGACTCCTTGATCTCGTACGATCCGGATGACATCCGTTTTTATTTGGATCTTCCTAAGGAATACTGCAACGACTGTATCGTTCGGGCACAAACCAGCTCGGTTTCTATTGACGAGTACGGGATCTTTCATTGCCAAACCGAAGAGGAAGCAGATGAGTTAGAGGATTTGTTGGAGGAATATCTGAAACGGTCGCTGGAAGGAAAACGAGAGTGGCTGCAAAGCTATAATCCGGATGAACTCCGCAAGCTCGAAAAAAGCAAAGTAGAACGCTTCGGCAATTACGTTTTTTACGGTATTCTAGACCCTTCTACCGAAAAGATAGTAGCAGAACGGGTCGAAGGCATATTGATGGAAAAATAAGATTCGGAGATGTCAGACGCATCTATTGACATTCTAAAGTTATTATGTTAAAATGGGGCAGAACCATCCGAAAGGAGTGATCTGTCCCATGCAGTCACTGAAAGAACTATATAAGATCGGAAGAGGCCCCTCCAGCTCTCACTCCATCGGTCCCGATCGCGCTTCCCGCCGCGTGAAGGAAATGTATTCCGAAGCCGATCATTTCAAGGTTATTCTGTACGGTTCCCTCTCTCTTACCGGAAAAGGACACCTGACCGATGACGTAATTATAGATGCGTTTGATCCCCTCCCCGTAGATGTGATTTTCGATAATGATACCCCCTGCGACGTTCATCCCAATACGATGGATCTATTTGCCTATCGTGGTGAAACTCTCCTTGGAAAAGAGCGAGTATACAGCGTTGGCGGTGGCACAATCCGTTTTGAAGGTGAATCGGAAAGCGCTTATCCCGAGGTTTATCATTTGAACACATTCGAAGACATTTCCCGTTATTGCCGTGAGCATAATATGCGCATTTGGGAATATGTAGAAGAGTGCGAAGGCGAAGAGATCTGGGATTATTTATACGAAATCTGGAAGCAGATGAAGACCACTATTCGCGCCGGTTTGTCTACAACGGGTACGCTGAAAGGCGGTCTGGATACCCAGCGAAAGGCCAACTATCTCTTCAATCAGCGTCACATTGATGAATCTGCGCAAACGAAAGAAAACCGTCTCGTCTGCGCCTATGCATTTGCTGTCAGCGAGGAAAACGCCGCTGCCGGTACCATCGTAACCGCGCCTACTTGCGGCTCTTGTGGCGTACTTCCTGCGGTTCTGAAGTATATGCAGGACACTCGCGGATTTACCAATACCGAAATCGTTCACGCTCTTGCTACCGGCGGCGTGATCGGTAATCTGATCAAGACCAACGCTTCCATCAGCGGCGCAGAATGCGGCTGTCAGGCAGAGATCGGTTCTGCTTGTTCTATGGCTGCGGCGGCACTGGCAGAGTTGTTTGAGATGGGACTGGATCAGATCGAATATGCGGCCGAGGTTGCGATGGAGCACCATCTGGGACTCACTTGCGACCCTATTTGCGGATTGGTACAGATTCCCTGCATCGAGCGTAACGCCGTTGCGGCTATGCGTGCCATCAATGCCCTTTCTCTTGCAAACTTCCTCACCAGTTCTCGTAAAATCAGCTTTGACATGGTGGTCAGAACCATGTACGAAACCGGCAAAGACATTCACGGTCATTACCGCGAGACTTCAAAGGGCGGACTGGCAAAGCATTATCGGAGCGGAGAATGAGTGAATAAGAATAGGACAGACTCTAAGGAATCTGTCCTATTTTTATTCACACTTCTATTGCTTCGATGCTGAATACAAATTTGTCAAACAACAAATTATCAATCGTTGCATCTTTATCTAATCCTTCAATATATGCGCAATCATACATGAAATGGTTTTCTGCTAAGACTGTTTTTTTCATCGCTACCGAATCCAACATTGTGCTTTTCAACCATCTATTGAATTTGCGCATACAACACCAATACGTAACTTCCAATAATCCACTGGATGATTGAAAAAAGACTTGCGATGGATGTGCTTCATTCATTGGCAAACTCAGCTTTTTGACAGGAAAATTGGGGTTGATCAATGCATCTTTATGATATTGCTCATCTACTTTTAAGTTACCATGTTTGGGAATCGGAATGGCAAGAGCAGGCATAATTGGATAGTTTAGATCAAATTGATGGCATTTAATCCGAAGCAAGTATTTTGTATTGGGGTTCAGTTGTAATATATCTGCTTTCAGATATTCGCAACCGAACTTACTACTGTATACAGGATTCGTAAGAAGCCATTCTCGCTCTTCCGGCGTGATTTTGATCTTTGACAATAATTCTTTTCGATATTGCATTGATTGTAATTTATCCATATATTCCTCGGTTATTTAATCATCCAATAGTTCAGCCAAAATCGTATTACTCACCAAAAATCCCTTCGTCGTAAAGGCTATTCGCTCGCCCTTTCGTTTCATAAAACCGTAGCGGAGATAGTTTTCGCACTTCTTTAGTAGCTCAGCAGTAGCGATGATTCCCTCCGCAAGGCGCAGCCCCAGCATAATCTTCTCCGCTTCTGCTTCAGCAGGCGTAATGCGGATAAGACTGTCGGTAGCAGTCAAGCTTCCCTGCTCCAATGCGGTGATGTACGCCATAATATCACGTGGATAGCTATATCGCACACCGTCCACAAAGGAATGAGCGGCGGGACCAAGACCCAGATACTCCTCTCTCTGCCAATAGCGGAGATTGTGGCGGGATTCGTAGCCATCTTTGACGAAATTGCTGATCTCGTAGCGGTGATAGCCCTCCGTCTCCAGCAGATCACAGGCACGCTCGTACATCTCGCACTGGATGTCCTCGTCGGGGAGAGAGAGTTTTCCGCCTAATCGACCGAAGGGGGTATTCTCTTCTACCTTTAATCCATACATAGAGATATGCTCGGGAGAGAGGGCGATCAGCGAGCGAATCGTTTCTAACAATCCATCAACCGTCTGTCCAGGGAGGGCGTACATCACGTCTGCGCTGAGATTTTCAAACCCTGCCCGACGTGCCTCGCGGAAGGTTTCAGCGAACTGATCGAAGGTATGAAGCCGTCCGAGTGTTCTCAGCACTGATTCCTCCGACGATTGCATTCCCATAGAAAGGCGATTGATCCCAAGTGAACGCATTACGCGGAACTTCGCTTCATCGGCTACTGCGGGATTGGTTTCGAGGGTGATTTCAGCATCCTCTGTCAGTTTGAAATTGTCATTGATCCCATTTATCAGCGTGGTGAGCATCTCTGCCGTCAGCAATCCCGGCGTACCGCCGCCAATATAGACGGTATCAAAAACCCTGTCCTCCATAGTGGTGGACAGGGTCTTCATATGGAGCGTCAGAGCGTTGATATACCGTTTTTGCAGTGCCTCGTCTCTACCCGGAATGGAGTAGAAATCACAGTAGGCACACTTTTGCAGACAGAATGGGATATGAATGTATAATCCTATCCGTTTCATCAGTTGTCGTCGTCCATTTTGAGTACAGCCATAAAGGCTTCGGGAGTCACCTGGACACTGCCCAGCTGACGCATCTTCTTCTTGCCTTCCTTCTGCTTTTCCAGCAGCTTCTTCTTACGGGTAATGTCACCGCCGTAGCACTTGGCAAGCACGTCCTTACGCATTGCCTTTACCG
Organism: Clostridia bacterium; assembly: GCA_017453085.1. Classification (GTDB taxonomy): domain Bacteria; phylum Bacillota; class Clostridia; order Oscillospirales; family CAG-272; genus CAKSQF01. The sequence goes on along the minus strand of JAFTKV010000131.1, from coordinate 8,505 downwards.
TTTCACGGGCAATGACCTTGCCTCCGATGGCAGCCTGTACAGGAATCTCGAACAGCTGACGCGGGATGTTTTCCTTCAGCTTTTCGCAGATCTTGCGAGCTCGTCCGTAGGCTTTCTCTTCGTGAACGATGAAGGAGAGAGCGTCCACGATATCGCCGTTGAGCAGGATATCCAGTTTTACCAGCTTGCTCTTCTTGTACTCGGAGAATTCATAGTCCAGCGATGCGTAGCCCTTACTGCGGGATTTCAGCGCATCGAAGAAGTCGTAGATGATCTCGTTCAGCGGCATTTCGTAGTGCAGCTCGGTACGGGTGGTATCCAGATACTTCATATCCTGGAACACGCCGCGACGGTCCTGGCACAGATCCATAATACCACCCACGAATTCTACGGGAGTGATGATATTGGCATGGATCATCGGCTCAGCCGCTTCCTCAATCTCATCGGGAGAGGGATAACCGGTGGGGTTGTCAATGAAAACCACTTCCCCGTCTCTGCGAGTGATCTTGTAAACCACGCTGGGAGCGGTAGTGATGATGTCCAGATTGAACTCTCGCTCGATACGCTCCTGGATGATCTCCATATGGAGCAGTCCAAGGAAGCCGCATCGGAAGCCGAAACCGAGAGCGGCAGAGGTTTCGGGCTCAAAGGAGAGAGATGCGTCGTTGAGCTGGAGCTTTTCCAGCGCATCGCGAAGATCTCCATAGCGGGAGCCGTCTGCGGGATACACACCCGAGAAGACCATGGGAAGTGCTTTCTTAAAGCCCGGGAGAGGCTCGTCCGTAGGCCGTTCCACCAGAGTAACGGTATCGCCCACCTGCGTATCGGCTACCGTTTTAATGCTGGCGGTGATATAGCCAACCTCGCCTGCAGAGAGCGAATCCTCTTTGTGCAGACCGAATGCGGTCAGGGTACCTACCTCAACTACGTCATACTCGGAGCCTGCGTGCATCATGCGGATGCGCTGTCCTGCACGGAGGGTGCCATCCATCACACGAATGTACACTACGACGCCCAGATAGGGATCGTAGTAGGAGTCGAAGATCAGTGCCTTCAAGGGTGCATCAGGATCGCCCTTGGGAGCCGGAATATCCAGTACAACCGCTTCCAGCACGTCTTCGATATTGATTCCGGCTTTAGCAGAAACAGCGGGACAGCCCTCGGCGGGAATACCGATGACGTCCTCCACCTCACGGCGACAACGCTCGATATCATCGGAAGGCAGGTCGATTTTGTTGATGACCGGCACGATCTCCAGATTGGAATCTACCGCCAGATATGCATTGGCAAGGGTCTGTGCTTCGATACCCTGACTGGCATCGATCACCAGCAGTGCGCCCTCACAGGCGTTCAGCGACCGAGAAACCTCGTAGCCAAAGTCCACGTGACCGGGAGTGTCGATAAGGTTAAGAGTGTACAACTCCCCATCGGGAGCAGTATAATCCAGTTTTACAGCGCGGGCTTTGATCGTAATACCACGCTCACGCTCCAGATCCATATTGTCCAGCAGCTGTTCTTCCATCTCTCGCTTGGATACCGTCTGTGTTTTTTCCAGTAGTCGGTCGGCAAGCGTAGATTTTCCGTGGTCAATATGGGCGATAATGGAAAAATTTCGAATATTTTTCTGATTTGTCATTAATTATGTCCTCTCAAAGGGGATGCTTATTCTTCTACCGGTTCATCAGACGTTTCCGGTACGGTGGGATCATCCGTAGTCTGATCGGAAGTGTCTGCAGAGTCTTGTGTTTGATCGGGAGTAGGCTCCGGAACATCGGGGACCTCGATCTTCGGGCCCAGACTAACGACGATATTAACCGACGTGATACCGGTTTGAACCGTAGTGCCTGCAACCGGGCTTTGACTGATGATCAGTCCGGGGGCTACCGTATCCGAATAAACGTAGGAAACCTTGCCCATACGAATATCCAGTGATTTCAGCGTATCCTTCAGCTGGGCTGCAGTCATACCGGTAAGATAGGGGATCGAAATATAAGAATTCTCGCCGCCCTTGCTGACGTAAAGAATGATTTCCGTTTCGCTTCCCATTATGGAACCTGCTGCAGGATAGGTAGAAATCACCAAGCCCTCGTCAACGGCGTTATTATAAATTTTTTGTACGGTGTATTTAATTTTGCGTCGCTGCAGATCCAATTTTGCTTCACGGTATTCGGTTCCCGTATAGTCGGGCAGCGTTACCAGATTCTCACCACTACTGACAATCAGCGTAAGTTGACAGGTAGGAACCTCTTTGCTGAGTTGACGGCGAGCATCCTTCTCAGGCGTTTGAGAGATGATCGTATTGGCAAGGTAATCACTGCTCGCAACCCATTCTACCGTCACAGTATAGCCCTGTGATTCCAGCTCCTGCTTCATTTCTGCGGAATAGGTTTCATGCACAAAATCGCCAACGATCAAAACGTTCGCATCAGACGGATCGGTAATGAAATAATGCTGTAACAGATAGAGTAGTACCACCAACACCACCGCTCCGAAAGCACATAGCATTCCGAAGATGATCGGCAGCATCGGCGCACGTCGCTTTTCGTATACTACTTCAATTTCGACAGGAGGCTTTTCTTTGCGCTGCTTCTTTTTCTTTTTTGTATCCGAAGGAGTGATTACCTTCATTTCGATACTCTCGTCTTCCGCCTTACCGTCAACCTCTGTGGGGATCACGTCTTCTCCGCTCTCCTCATTGACGGTCACGAAATCGAATACCGCATCGGGAGTGGTTTCCAATCGTTCCAGACAGGACAGCATCTGCGCCGCGTTTTCAAAACGGTCAGCAGGACGTTTGCTGATTGCCTTCATCACGATCTGCTCCAGCCCCTTGGGAACGTCCGGCACAAACTCGGAGGGAGGAACTGCACGGGAGCTGATCTGCATACAGGCAACCGCTACGGCGTTTTCTGCCTCAAATGGAACGCGGTTACAAATCAACTCGTACAGAATGATACCCAAAGAGTACAGGTCGCTGCGAAGGTCTACCTTCAGTCCGCTGGCCTGCTCGGGAGAGATATAGTGCACCGAACCGATAGCCTTGTCCGCCATCGTGATGGTTTCACTGTTGGGGATCTTCGCGATACCGAAATCGGTGACCTTGATCGAGCCGTCGGGAGCAATGATGATATTCTGCGGCTTGATATCCCGATGAATGATTCCGCGTGAATGGGCGTGCTGAAGACCGGACAGAATCTGTACGGCGATGTGAATCGTCTCTTCAGCAGTAAGAGGACCATGCTCCTGCAAATACTCCTTCAGCGTGATTCCTTCAGCGTATTCCAAAACGATATATTTCACGTCAGAGGTTACAGACACGTCATAGACCGAAACGATATTAGGGTGAGATAGCATGGAAACGGCTTTCGATTCATGAATAAACCGACGAACCGCCGCTTCATCCTTGGATATATCTTCCCGAAGCATTTTCAGCGCAAGCTCTCGATGGAGCACCAGATCGTCAACCAGGAAAACGCGGGACATACCGCCGCTTCCCACCAGACTTTTGATCCGATACCGATCATCCAGCGTCTTGCCGATAAATTTGGTATTATCAATGGAATCCATAGTTTTCCTCTATCAATTATTTCAAATGGGTGTTGATCACCAGTGCGGTAATATTGTCGGTACCGCCATGGCTGTTGGCTTTGGCAACCAAACGCTCCGCCTTGTGGGAAAAGTCGATGGAATCATCCCCCAACACGCCGGCGATCTCTCCTTCGTTGACCATGTTGGTCAGACCGTCCGAACAAAGCAAGATCGAATCAGTGCGGCGAATGTCCAGCGCAAACAGATCGGGGATGATCTCTGCAGAGGTTCCCACGCTGCGGGTGATCAGATTCTTATGGGGATGCGTTTCCGCTTCATCCGGCTTGATCATTCCGTTATCCACCAGATACTGAACGTAAGAGTGATCCTTGGTGATCTGACAAAGCTCTCCGTCTTTGTAATAGTATGCCCGGCTATCACCGACATTAACGAAGTATGCAGTTTTATTTACCACAAGCACCGATACCAAGGTAGTCCCCATGCCCTCTAAGGCAGGATCGTTCTTAGAAAGCTTATAGACGGCCTCATTTGCTTCTGTGATGGAATCTACCAGCAGGCGTTTGCACAGCTTTGCATTCAACGGCGTCAGCAAGTGGGCAGAGGTCAAATGAGATTTGAGCGCTGCGGTCATCGCAGAGTGATAGACAGAGCACGCCGTTGCGCTTGCCGTTTCACCTGCACTGGCTCCACCCATACCGTCACATACGGTAAACAGGGAGACCGAGTCGGTCACCGTTTCCGCCAGATAGCAATCTTCATTCTGATTTCTGATTCTACCTACATTGGTATATGCACTGTACTGCATCGTTACCCCCAAAAAGATGTATAGTCTGTATCGTAATAGTCAAATGGAATTCAAATTCTATTCAGTATCTTGTCCGGCCGTGTGACGCAGCTGACCGCAGGCGGCATTGATATCCTCACCCAAGGTGCGGCGCACGGTTGCGTTGACCCCCAGTCGTTCCAGAGTTTCGCAGAATGCGCGGACGCTTCTCTTGCCTGAGGCAGCGTAGCCACGCTCCTTCACCGGATTGACGGGTATCAGATTTACGTGGAAGGGACGCTTTTCCAGATAACGCTTCAAAAGCCGAGCTAATTCCGTTGCACCGTCGGTGCTGTCGTTTTCGCCGGCGATCAGTGTATATTCGAAAGAAATGCGCCGTCCGGTCTGATCAAAATAATCGCGACAGGCTGTCAGCAGACGGTCAATATTGTAAGCCCGATTTACCGGCATGATCCTGGAGCGTACTTCGTCGTCGTAAGCGTGAAGCGAAATGGAAAGCGTGATGGGAAGATCCTCGTTTGCAAGCCGATAAATGGCAGGCACCAGACCGCAGGTCGACAAGGAAATATGCCGACAGCCAATGTTCAAGCCTTCGGGAGCAGAAACCAGCCGCAAAAAGCGGATCACATGATCGTAGTTATCCAGCGGCTCGCCGATGCCCATCAGCACGATGTTGGAAATCCGCTTCCCTGCATCCTTTTGAGCCACGATGATCTGTCCAAGGATCTCGGACGGTAGCAGATCGCGAACCTTTCCGCCCAGCGTGGAAGCACAGAAACGGCATCCCATCCGACAGCCTGCCTGAGAGGACACGCATATGGACAATCCGTGCTCGTATTCCATAAGAACGCTTTCGATCAGCTGCCCGTCGGACAGGCGAAACAGATACTTGACTGTAGAATCCAGCCGAGAGGCATAACGCCCTTCAATCACAGGGTAATGCAGTACCGCCTGTGCGGAAAGCTTTTCCCGAAGGGATGCCGACAGATTAGTCATCTCCGAGAAAGCGGCTCCCTTACAAAGCCATTGCATGATCTGTCCCGATCGGAAGGCAGGCTCGCCCAGACCGATGACAAACTGTTTCAATTCATTTGCAGTCATAGACAGCAGATCTGCGCGATTTTCCATACGATCTCCTTCCGAAAACGTCTGAATGGTAATTGATTCTTTATTATAGCACGCTCAATATAAAAATGCAATAAATCAAAAGTTAAATTTTTAATTTGCATGAAAAAAAACGGATCGATTTATAAATATTAACAATTTGTTCATTCAATGTTCACATGAAAAAGTCCAACCTCTGTTATACTATAATTACCATATTTCAAGGAGGTAACTAACCATGGAAGAGAAAAACACCGGCGTTCTTTCTACCGTTCTGAAGGTTCTGGCAGTTATTGTTGCAGTTGCTGCAGCTGTAACCGTTGCCCTTGTAATCGTGAAGAAGATTCGTAAGAAGAAGGCTCTGAAGGCAGCTGAAGAAGACGTGATCGACGATTGCTGCTGCGATTGCGCTGATGACGACTGTGTATGCTGCGACGAGGACGAGTGCCCCGTTGAGGATGCTGAATAATCCTATTCAAAGAGTTGCTTTCGCTACTCTAAGAAAAAAGCAACTGTATGGTTGCTTTTTTCTTTTAATCTTATTATGGAGGATATTGAGATGATCTATCAATTGACAGCAGGCGAGCTTTCCGCCGCAGTTCATTCTCTTGGTGCAGAGCTGGTCTCATTACAGAAAAACAATAAAGAATATATCTGGACGGGGGATGCGAAGTACTGGAATGGTCACAATCCCACACTTTTCCCCGTCATCGGATTTTTGAAGGACGGAAAGACCTCTTTTGACGGCGTTGAATACGAGATCCCCAAGCACGGATATGCACGAAAAAGCGAGTTTCGCCTCATTAACCGAAGTGAGAATTCAATTACTTTGGAAATGACCGACAGAGAAGAGACTCGCAAAGGTTTCCCTTTCCGCTTTGCTTTGCAAATCTCCCATACGCTGACCGAGGACGGCTTTGAAACGGTCTATTCCGTAGAAAACCGATCGGAGCGCACAATGCCTTTTATGATCGGCGCACATACGGGGATTCTGCTTCCCTTTTCGGATAACATGCGCTTCGAGGATCACGTGCTGCTCTTTGAGCATCCTGAAGAAAACGTTACCCGTTACATCGCAGTGGGCGGTCAGATCATCGAAGACGCCGTGGGTCAATCGAATTATCTGGACGGTGCAGATCGTCTTCCCCTCTCCTACGATTTGTTCGAGGATGACGCGCTGATGCTCTCCGGATTGGTCTCTCGCAAAATTGCGTTGCTGGATCACACCGGGTTTGGCGTTGGAATGGAGTTTGACGGCTTCGATGCACTGGGCATCTGGACGCCTCCTGGAAAGAACGCTCCTTTCCTTTGTCTGGAACCGTGGAACGGCATTAACGCTTTCCGAAACGAAGCGACTGAGTTTTCGAAAAAGCCCTTTATTCGTTCAGTCGAGCCCGGCGAACGGTATACCGTCGGTTATCGGGTGAGAATCTTCGATAAAGAAAAAGAAATGCTCTGAGGCTTTTACACCTCCAAGCATTTCTTTCGGCTTCTTCGTCTATCCGACAGATATGCGATCCCCGCCGCCAACAGCACGCCGATCAGCGCTCCGGAGCCGTCGATGAGAATGTCGGTCAGCTCTCCCGAGCGTCCGGGAACAAATAGCTGGTGCAGTTCATCGCTCACGGCAAACAGCACGGCGCCGCTCCATGCACATACAACTCGCAATAGGCGACGCTCTAACAGATTCCATTTACTGATCAGCGCATAAAGTATGACCGTCAGAATAGCGTATTCCGCCATATGAGCACCCTTTCGAACGATCGTCGTCATCGTGTCCGAAATGTCTGTTTGTTGTTCTGTCGGGAGACTGTCGTAATCCGGCACCAATACACGGATCAGATAATCCACGATGCCATCGCTCTGTTTCATGGACTCCGGTGCCGTTTTGGCGGAAAACATAAATATAACAATAATCCATCCTACTGCCAGAATCAGCAGTAGGATCTGCGTGGTTTTTTTCTGCATACACCATGCTCCTCTACTCTTCTTTTTACAGTGTATCACATTTAGCTCATTTTGTAAAGACAATTCCGCAAATATAGATTAAAATATTCGTTTTGGGGTTATACTCTCGAAAAACAAGAAAAGGATGATTCATATGAAACTAATGTCTGATTGCAAAATTGCCGGCGTCAGTGCTCGGCAGATTTTTGATTCCCGCGGCACTCCTACGGTGGAGGCTTCGATTCAATTGGAAAGCGGAGAGACCGCCTACGCTTCGGTTCCTTCCGGTGCATCCACAGGCGAGCATGAGGCGGTGGAGCTACGGGACGGTGGCTTTGCTTACGACGGAAAAGGCGTTTCCAAAGCAGTAGAATCGGTCAACAGCCAGATTCGAAAGGCCATCGTGGGCAAGCGCGCCGACTGCCAGGATAACATCGACCGTCTGCTCTGCAAGCTGGACGGCACCCCCAACAAATCCGTGTTGGGCGCAAACGCTATCCTTGCCGTTTCGCTGGCTACTGCCAAGGTTGCTGCGAAGCATTACGGAATTCCTCTCTATCGCTATCTCGGCGGCAGCAATGCCCGCACTCTTCCCGTTCCGATGATGAATATCCTCAACGGCGGCGCACACGCCTCCAACAATCTGGACGTGCAGGAGTTTATGATCATGCCTATTGGTGCCAAGAGCTTTACCGAGGCAATGCAGATGGGAACCGAGATCTACGCCGCCCTCAAAAAGCTGCTGAAGGCTGACGGACTCAGCGTTTCGGTAGGCGACGAGGGTGGATTTGCCCCTAACCTCCCCGGAGACGAGGCTGCACTGGATTATATTCTTCGTGCGGTGGAAAGCGCAGGCTATCTACCCGGCGAGGAAGTAAAGATCGCTCTAGATATTGCCTCCAGCGAGTGGTTTGAAAACGGAAAGTATCACCTACCCAAGAGCAATCTGACCATGTCTGCGGACGAGCTGTCCGCCTACTATGCAAAGCTCCTGCAGAAATATCCCATTGCATCCATCGAGGACCCCTTTGCAGAGGACGACTGGACTGCGTTTGCCCGCTTCACTGCCGCTAGTCCCAAGCTGCAGATCGTAGGAGACGACCTGTTCGTGACCAATACCG
>JAFTKV010000130.1 GCA_017453085.1 Clostridia bacterium | reverse complement strand
TCAGCAGAGGCAGGACGATGCCCACGGGCTGAAGCACCGTAAAGATCATGAAGTTCAGGATGATCACGCAGATCATACCCAGGACGGCCATCAGATTCCGCTTCATGCCCAGAATGGAGAAGATCAGCGCATTTTTGAAGATCTTCTTGATGGACAGGTCGAAGGTCAGTGCCTGCAGATAGGTGTAGAAGCGCATGACGAAGTAGAAGAAGAAGATCACCACGCTTGCCCAGAAGCCTACCACCGGCCAGGTGCCGTTACCAAAGTTGAGATAGAAGAAATAGACGTCGTAGAACAGCAGGAAGACGAACAGGAAGTCTATAAGTCCCAGAATAAAGCCCTGCTTTAGGTTGCGCTTGATGGCGTAGACGAAGTCCTGCCACATGAACACCATCTCACCACGGACGATATTCCGCATGATGTAGGTGACGCCGATGACCGACAGACCGAAGGTGAAGAGCAGCAGCACGCCACCGATGATCAGCACGGTCAGTGCAAGGGGCGTCCAATAAGCCACGGGAGTAGTCACGCCGTGGAGGCCGAACAGCGCTGCAGAGGCAGGAGATGCGGCACCGAACTGGGAAGCACCGTACAGGGGAGCCGCCAGCGCAGAGGCAGGAGCCAGTGCGGTATCGTGCAGGTTAGTGCTGAGGGCCAGCAGGATCAGGAAAATAGGGAAATTGGCGAAGACCAGCAATAGATTCAGGCTGAACAGCCGACGCATATTCCGTCCGGTCAGCTTGAAGAAGAAGGAGAAGTTGCGGGGCGCATCCTTGTCGCCCATCGCATCCTCTTGCTTGTCTTTGCCGTATAAAAAGTCGAATATATTAAACTTTTTCTTTTTCGGGGCGGGCTGATCCTCCAGATCATCCAGCCGCTGACGGTCGTCGTATCTACTCAAATTTGTACCTCCTTGACTGCCGTGCAGTCGTTTATATTCTCCCCGAGGGAGTGGTGTCAATCCCGAGGAAGCTCCGCTGCTCAGAATCGCAGAGGAATAGACAGCAGAATAATGCCCCAATAAAAGAGGCATCTGCCGAAATAGGTGGAAAAGTGTGCGCCGGTGGGGGGAGAGCGTTTGCCTGCCAGCTCCGATGCCAGTCGCGCCGCACAGCAGAGAGAAAGCAGAGTCATCCCCGATGCCAGCACGTAGCGAAAATAGGAAAGGCTTTGTCCGCAGGTAAGAAAAATACGCAGACCTCCGTAGCCCCACAGCAGGCTGCGGAGAAAGACGGGGATGCGCGGAAGATAGGAAAAACGGGTAAGTCCTGCCAGTACGGTCATCAGAAAGATCGGCAGCTCGCAGACGGCAGCCTCCCGAGTGGCAGTCAGCAGAGAGGGCGGAGCGGCATACGAGGCGGCGAGGGGAAGCGTCGAGGCACAGGCGGCGGTCAGCACGCCCAGCAGATAGCCTATCGCCAGCACGGGCAGAGGATCTGCCGATCGAAGTCCGCTTCGGATCGACGCGAGAAGAGAGATGTTCATGGAAGACCTCCTGAAGGAGTTTCTACCACTATATGACCTGCACCGTTAGGATATGACGGAACTCGCTCACTTGCACGTTACTCATTATTGTACCACACAAAAACGGATTTTGCAACAATTATTCAAAAAAAAGTCTGCTAAATCTTGCAATAATACGGAAAAAGTGATATACTGGTAGCATATAGACGCTGTGAGCGGATCGAAGGAGGGAAAGATATGCGTACATGGTTCGGCAGACGGGATCCTGCGCCCTTTTTGCCGCGGATCGAGACTCCCAGATTGCTTCTCCGTCCGATGGAGCGGGGGGATGCCGACGATATGTTCGACTACGCCCGCAGACGGGACACCAGCCGCTATCTGCTGTGGTCGCCCCATCCATCGATCGGTTACACCCGCTCCTATCTTGCCATGATCGGCAGATTTTACCGCAAGGGACAGTTTTTCGATTGGGCGATCGTGGAAAAGGCGTCGGGCAGAATGATCGGCACCTGCGGCTTCACCCGCCTTGCAGAGGCGCATCAGATGGGGGAGATCGGCTACGTGCTGAACCCCGATTATCACAAAAAGGGCTACGCCACCGAGGCGGTGAATGCCGTGATCGACTACGGCTTCGTCGTGCTGGAGCTCCATCGGATCGAAGGACGGTATATGGCGGAAAATACGCCCTCCCGTCGGGTGATGGAGCGGTGCGGCATGCTGTTCGAGGGCATCCAACGGGGTGCTATGCTGGTAAAGGGCAGCTACCGTGACATCGGGATCTGCGCCTTGCTGAAAGAGGATTATCTGCAAAATCGCCGTGGCATACGGTCTGAATGGGAGGGAATCGTACGATGAAGCAAGCAACGTCGGGCACACCCTTCGTCACCGCCGATCGCAAAAGCGATTTCGGTGCCCGAGTCAGGCGGCGGATGTCACCGGCCAGAGTGCTGGCACTGGGATTTATCGCCATCATCATCGTGGGCACGCTGCTGCTGATGCTGCCCATCAGTGCAAACAGCGGCAGGTGGACCGATTTTACGGCGGCTCTCTTTACCGCCACCAGCGCCACCTGCGTCACCGGTCTGACCGTGGTGGATACGCTGGGACATTGGACGCTCTTCGGGCAGACGGTGATCATCCTGCTGATCCAGATCGGCGGTCTGGGCTTTATGTCGGTGGCGGTGCTGATGTCCAAGCTCCTGCGCCGCACCGTTACGCCGCGGGAGAACCGTCTGGTCACCGAGGCGCTGGGTCTTTCCTCCGCCGACGGCAACAGCACCGGCTTTATGCGGCGTATTTTGATCGGCACCTTCACCGTGGAGGGCTTGGGAGCCGCATTGCTGGCCATCCGCTTCGTTCCCCTCTTCGGCTGGGGCGACGGACTGTATAAAAGCGTATTTCACGCCATCTCCGCCTTCTGCAACGCAGGCTTTGACGTGTTGGGCAACTACGGCGGTGGCTTCAGCATGACCGCCTTTACCGACGATCCGCTGGTGATGAGCGTGCTCTCCTTCTTGGTAATTTTCGGCGGCATCGGATTCGTGGTCTGGAGCGACCTGTTCGACTGGATCCATTGCCGTCTGCAGGGGCTGTTCCTCCGCTTGCGCAGCGGAAAATCCCATCATTGGGCAAAGCATATCCGCAGCAGCTCTGCGGCGGAGATCACCGGCAGACGAGATCGATTGGGCGTCTACACCCGCTTCATCCTGCTGCTGTCGGGACTTTTGCTCCTGTCAGGCTTCGTGCTCACCGCCGTGCTGGAATGGGATCACGCGCTGGCAGGTATGCCCACGGGGCAAAAGCTGTGGGCGTCCTTCTTTCACTCGGTCTCCCTGCGAACGGCAGGCTTTTCCGCCTTCGATAACTCTACCATGACCGAGGCAGGGCAGGGCGTGTCGATCCTGCTGATGCTCATCGGCGGCGGCTCGGGCTCTACGGCAGGCGGCCTGAAGATCGGCACCGTAGGCATCCTCTTCCTTGCGGTAGGGCAGATCGCCCGGGGTAAGGATCAGATCGTGCTGATGCGCCGCACGATCTCCAAGGATACCGTCCTGCGGGCGATGACCGTGACCGTGATCGGTGTCTGCTGCACCTTCGGAGCATCGCTGCTCCTGTCGGCAGGCTGCGGCTCGGGCTTCATGCAATCCCTGTACGAGACCGCTTCGGCTTACGCCACGGTAGGTCTGTCGTTGAACCTTTCCCCTACCTTGAACGTCTTCGGCAGGTGCCTCGTGGTCCTGCTGATGTATATGGGGCGTGTAGGCATTCTGACCGTCATTTACTCGCTGGCCTTGCGCCGCGCCCACGATACCTCCACCGCCCACTATCCCGAAACCGACTTCCCGGTGGGATGATCCTGATGAAATTCTGACAGAAAGTGAGATAATCATATGAAATCCTTCATTATATTCGGACTGGACGCCTTCGGACAGACTCTTGCCGTATCGCTGGAGCAGAGCGGCCATCAGGTGATGGTCATCGACCCCTCCGACGAGGCGGTTCGCAAGGTGGCGGACATCACCACCGACGCCATCATCGGCGATCCCATGAGCGAATCGGTCCTGCGCAAGGCGGGCGTCTCCTCTTACGATACCGCCGTCATCAGCTTCCCCGGCGAGATCAATCATACCATCCTGCTGACCATTACGCTCAAGGATATGGGCGTGCGCCGCGTGGTCGCCCGTGCCTGCTCCGAGACGGAGTGCCGCGTGCTGGAGAAGATCGGCGTGGACTCCATCGTGTTCCCCGAGCGGGATATGGGCGAGAAGCTGGCTCATACGCTGGATAAGCAGGACGTGCTGGAGTACCTGCGTTACTCCGAGGAGTATTCTATCGTGGAGGAAAAGGTGCCTGCCGCGTGGATCGGTCAAAGCATGATCGAGCTGGATCTGCGGCGCAAGCTGGGCATCAACATCATCGCCGTCAACGAGGCGGGAAGCGGCAGGATCAACATCTCCCCCGCTCCCGACCGTGCCTTCGTCGAAGGGGACGTGGTGACGCTGATCGGCTCCAACAAGAGCATCAACAAACTGCACCGATCATGACAAAATCGGGAAAATGTTTACAATTTGGACTTGCATTTCCCACAGTCATGCGGTATAATAGAAAAAGTAATATGGAAACCCAAAGGAGAAACAAACTATGAACTATATTTCCGTAATGGCAGAAACTGCCAACGCAGGCGGCAGCGGTCTGCTTTCCATCGGTATTCTGGTAGTGATGCTGGTGGTCATGTACTTCGTCATGATCCGCCCCCAGAAGAAAAAGGACCGTGAGGACGCCGCAATGCGGAACAACCTGATGGTCGGCGACGAGATCACCACCATCGGCGGTATCATCGGCAGAGTAGTCAGCATCAAGGACGAGACCTGCGTGATCGAGACCAGCAAGGCTTGCACCAAGATCCGCATTCTGAAGAGTGCGATCCGCAGCGTTGACGTACCCGTTGCCGCTACCAAGGGCTACGTTGCACCCGCAGCTCCCGCTGAGGAGGCACCCGTAGAAGAGACCAAGCCCGAGACCGAAGAGAAGACCGAGAAGAAGGCTAAAAAAAAGTAAAAGGCAATCAAAAACTCCCCTTTTGGGGAGTTTTTTGTTGCATTAGAGTTGTTCCACGATACCGATGAAGATGGGCAGATGGGTAATACTGTCTACGATCATATACACAAAGGGACGGTCGAGGGTGATGTGGTAGACGGGGAGCTCCTCGGGCATACCTTCGCCGCACTCCGGCATTACGATGGTAGCCGCAGCGGCTTTGGTGCCGTTTTTGTCCAGCGAAATGGCGGTTTTCTGTTTTACATCGCCAATATAAATATTATTATTATCCACAGTTTTGCCCAGCCCGCTGAAATCGGCTTTCGCTTCATCAAACGCATCGGGGATCAATGACAGCAGCACGTCCCTTCAGCGGCAGATCGCAATCGTAGCTGAACGCGGGGATCTTTGCGTGCACGTCGGCACGGGATGCGCTCTGCAATGCGGCAGAGAGCTGTTCGCCCGTCAGGGAGG
>JAFTKV010000129.1 GCA_017453085.1 Clostridia bacterium | reverse complement strand
TGGGTGCGGCGAACATATCGCACCGAGGGAACGGGCGGCGATAACCGTTTGGAACGGACAGTCGAGGACGTCGATCCCTACAGGTCGGATCGATGCGCACGTTGCCTGCGCCAAGGGAATGGACGGTGATATCCGATCTCTTTCCCTCCTCTCGCTACTGCGGCCAACTATATCTTCACAGAAAAATCCCGACCGAACGGTCGGGATTTTTAGTTTGTGAATCGGATCAGCCAAGCGTGACGTTGCGGGTCAACCACAGGTTGAAGTGAAGCTGCTCGTCATCCTCGGCGTAGGCGGCGGGGATCAGAGACTCGTAGTCACGGATCACCTCGCGGTATTCGAAGGCGATGCTGCCACCGTTTACGGTGACGGTGCAATCCGAATGGATGGTGAAGATGAAGCCCGCCTCGATGTCGTAGGTGTTCTGCGTCTTGCCGTCGTCCACGGTGATGGAGGTGGCATTGCCCTCTCCGAAGACCAGATAAACGGTGGACGCCTCGTCGGTCTTCTGCACGGTGAGGACGTTGCCCTCAGCGGTAGAGAGGATGGAATTGGCAACGCTCTGCGCCTTGCCCTCGCCCACGTAATATTCACCCGCATACTCCATCTCGGGAGCGTATGCCTCCAGCGCAGAGTAGGCGTTCAGGTCATAGATGCGGTATTCATCGCCCGCCTCCTCGTCCACGACGTAAACCAGGGCGTCGTCGTAGGGGAGCTTGGCCAGATTCTGCTTGCCCTGCAGGTTCACCGATGCGTTGGGCTTTGCCAGACAAACGCACAGGAAGATGACAAGGCTTGCGGTCAGGATGTGGCACACACCCTCGACAGCGGGAACGGCGGCGTCCTTTCTGCGAGTGGCGCGGATCAGCGAGCGGACAGACAGATACTTGCACAGCGGTGCGACGCAAACGGCAATGTCAAAGATCGCCAGCGCAAACACCAGACCGTACACGTACGCCATAGTCAGTCCCAGCGCAGAGGTGGCCAGGAAGATGATGGGCACGATGATGGGGAAATACAGCGCAGTCACCAAGAGCTCCAGATGAAGCTTTTCGTAGCCCGACTTCTTCAGCAGCGTCACCGCCAGCTCGTTGGCCATCAAAAGAAGGCCGCTGAACATGAACAGGTAGCCGGCATCGGGGAGCACGAAGGAAAGTACGATGCCCAGGAACACGTGGAGATAGGCAAAGGCACGGGTAATGTCTCTGCCCTCGATCTTCAGCTTCTTGCAGGCGATATGGACGGCCAGCGCAGTCATTGCCAGCGTCAGCAGACCGATGCCCACTACGATGGTGATGTTGGAGTAGGTGATGGTGCCTACCATATGGATGTCGATGGTGCCGAAGAGAACGGCAATATACTGGAAGAGATAGTAGCAAATAAAGGCAGCGGCGGCAGACAAGGCAAGACCTGCCACGATGGTGACAAAGCCCAGCGCGGTCTTCTTCAGATTTTTCTGCTTGTTGACTACCGACAGGACGATATTGGCAAGCAGCAGCAGGATGCCCAGCACCGCCAGCACCACGGATACGGTGTGATCGTAGACCACGGTGGTCAGGTTCAGATAGGAGAAGAAGATCGCAGACTCATCCGCATCGTAGAGGCGATCCAGCTCGTAGGAGGACAGGCGGTCGATGAGCCCGTCCACGATCTGTGCCTGCTGGGAGACGTAGACCTTGCCCACGTTCTCGAAGCTGTCGTTCTGGGTGTGATAATTCTCACCGCCGGTGATATTTGCCATGTTCACGCCCTGATAGACTTCCTTGAAGTTGGTGAAGTCGGTGTAGTTGGGCATCATGTCGTAGACCATGGTGGCGATGGAGCAGGTGAAGACGTTCTCGTTGACCTCGGAGAAGAGCTTGACGGTATTGTAATTGTTCTTGCCGGTCTCGAACATGATCAGCGTGCCCGAGGTGCCGCGGGACTCCAGATTGGTGCCGAACTTGATCCGATCCACGATATTGTGAAAGCCCTTGAACTCCTCCATGAAGGCAGAAGAGCCGTACATACCGTACTCCTCTCCGTTGACGAAGCAGAAGACCAGATCGTTTTGAAGCTTGTAGCCGTCCGCGATCCTGTCGGTATAGTAGCGGATCGCCTCCAGCATCACTGCGCAGGCAACGCCGTCGTCGGATGCGCCGGGGCCCATGGGAACCGAGTCGATATGTCCCATAAACATCACGGCGTCGCCGGTGGGATCGGAGTTTGCGGGGATGTGGACGATGATGTTCTGCAGATACCAGTTCTGGTATTCGGTGTCCTTGGCCACCAGATCCTGACGGACGTAGGCGGGCGCGGCGGTGGTGTCCTCATTCACCAGGCCGTAGCTCTCCAGCGATGCGGCGATGTAATCCAGCATAGCGGCGTTCGCCTCGGTGTCGGCGATGGAGCGGGGACCGTTTTCGGTGAAATGATCCAGATGGGTCTGAATGTTGTCCCGGCTGAAATTAGTCTCTTTCACGGTCTCCTCGGTATCAACGATCGAGATGACGAAAAAGAGGCACAGAACCAGCGCAAGTGCAATCGGAACGATTTTTTGTAACAGTTTCATAATTCCTCCAAATCAAAATAATGGGAATGTGCTTGAGACCATTATACACCATATTTGTTGCTTTGTCAACGATGCGCGGCATTTTTTGAATAACGATTTGCCAAGCTTCAACAGATCACGCAGAATTTACATTTTTCCCTTGATTTGTCCCGGTCTTTCTGGTATAATGGAAAAAATATGTGCTTTTTTGAGGATCTGTATGAAAAAAATTCTATCTCTTTGCATTGCACTGCTGTGCGCGGCTCTGCCTGCCGTATCGCTGCTCTCCTGCGGCACGGACGATGAGAAGGCTCCCTCCGCCTCGGTCACTACCGACGCCAATTCCACCACCGCTGCACAAAAGACCCAAAAGCCTCTGGACACCGATTATAAGGAGCCCTTCTTCCCCGACGTGGGCGTATACATCGACTACGTTGCCTCCAATTCCCGGGCAGGCTCCGTAGAAGGCGGCGGCACCCATCGGGTGGATTCTAGACCTGCTGGCACCGTCAAGGCCATCGCCAATCTGGGCTACCGCTTCGTGGGCTGGAGCGACGGCGTGACCAACGCCGTCCGTACCGGTGACACCGCAGATCAGAGCAAGCAGGTGGTCGCCCTCTTCGAATACGACACGCTGGAGCTGCCCGTCCTGCACATCACCACCGAGACCGGCGACGACGTTCGCTCCAAAACCGAGTATATCAACGCAGATCTGACCGTTTTCAACACCGACAAGGACTACTGCCTGGACGCTCTGCAGATGCAGATCCGCGGCCGCGGCAACAAAACCTGGGAATACGAAAAGAAATCCTACAAGCTGAAGCTGTCCGAGAAGCAGTCTCTGCTGGGACTGGGCGAGGGCAAAGCGAAAAAGTGGGTGCTGCTGGCCAACGTATGCGATCAGTCGCTCCTGCGCAACTATCTGGCGCTTCATCTGGCGGGTGCTATGCCCTACGGCGTATGGTCCCCCGACTGCACCAGCGTGGACGTTTATCTCAACGGGGAATACCGCGGCGTCTACCTGCTGTGTGAGGAGATCGACGTGAACAAGAACAAGGTGGACGTCCCCGAGGATCTGACCGGTGCAGGTGCCGACGACATCGGCTTTTTGGTAGAGATCTCGGGCAATCCCAAGGATCCCACCTTTGAATGCAACGAACGGGATTACCAGATCCACAGCGACCTGTCCACCAATGAGAACGAAGCTTGGGAGCAGAAGCAGTACATTCAGGATTACCTTCGCTCCGCATGGCAGGCGGTCGAGGAAGGCGACGAGGAAGAGATCGCTCGGCTCATCGACGTCGATTCCATGGTCAACGCCTATCTGGTGGAGGAGATCCTGAAGAATCTGGACTGCGGCTACGATTCCTTCTATCTGTACCGTCAGAAGGGCGGCAAGCTGACCTTCGGCCCTCTGTGGGACTTCGACAACGCCCTGGGCAACGCCGACGAGGGCACCGAGAACTATTTTGATCTCTACGTTGCCTACGACGAGCGATTCCAGAGCAATCCCTGGCTGTTCACCGCCATGAAGCAGGAATGGTTCCGCTCCCGTGTGGTGAAGATGTGGGACGAGAGCAAGGACGTTTGCTCCAAGCTGTCCGCCACCGTTCTGACCGAGGGAAAGGCGGGCTATCGCAGCTACTGCCGCAACTTCGAAAAATGGAAGCTCTTCGGCAGAAGCTGGAATCGGGAGACCGAGCAGATCACCTCTTTGAAGACCTACACCCAGCATTACGAGTTCTTGGCAAGCTGGATCGATCAGCGTCTTGCGTGGATGGATGAGTATTATCACGACGAGACCTTCATCCCCGATTGGGACAGCACACCCATCAATCCCGAAAAGCCCGATCCCGAATGGCCCGATTGGTGGAATCCCACGCCCAATCCCGATCCCAAGCCCGAAACGGAAGAGGTCGGCCCTCCCCCTATCGCAGACGGAATCGGTAACGATGCGGCACTCACCCTTGACAGTGAGCATACTGCGCTGACCGTGGATCCCTCCTCGGTTTCCACCACCATAAAGGGCAACATGGGTGAAGGGATCGAATGCTTGTTTGATAACGATCCGTGGACCAAATACTGCTGCTCGGTAGGTCGAGGCGGCGGATGGTGGGGACAGGTGCAGGAAGCAGGCACGGTTGAGATCCATATCAAGCTGGAAGCAGGCACCGTTCTGTCCGGCTACAGCATGACCACCGCCAACGATACTGCCAAATATCCCGAGCGCAATCCCGATTCCTGGAAGCTGTTTGCCAAAGCGGACAACGGAAGATGGGTCGAGATCGACACTTCATCCGCCGACGCGCTTGGCATGGGCGCCTACGACTTTACCGCTTACGGAAGGCTGATCGACGGCAACACCGTGAACGCTTCCGAGTATAAGCTGGAGATCACCCATACAGGCGTTCTGCAGTTGTCCGAGCTGACGCTCTATTGCAAATAAACCAACATACACTCCGTGGAATTTCACGGAGTGTTTTTGAGTGAAGGGGAAATAATATTTAGTAAAATGTTGAAACAATTCCCGCCCAGAGGACGTGCGGTGCATTTAGTTCGCACCACACCCGTAGGGGAGCACATTGTGCTCCCGCCGTCGAAGACGGCAACAAACGGTTTGCACCGAGGCGACGGTCGGCGGTATACGTTTGAAGCGGGCGGATATGAAATCCGCCCCTACGGGATGGGGCACACCGAGGCTCATCGCACGCCACACTCCCGCATTCGAAGGCGATATCGAACCGACTCTCTCTTCACTCCAAAATACGCTCCGTGGATTCCACGGAGCGTATTTTGGTTTATTGGGGAGGATAATCAATTATCCCAATATTTGTAATCATCCAGCGTGCAAAACTCGTAGCCCTGCGCTCTGGCGTAGTCGATGAAATCTCCCAGGATCTTCTCGTTGTCGGGAGAGGTGGAGTGCAGCAGGATCACCGCCCCCGGATGGAGTCGAGAGGTGACGGTCTTGTAGGAGACCTCCACACCGGGCTGATCGGCAGGATCCCAGTCAGCGTGTGCCAGCGACCAGAAGGCGGTACGGTAGCCCATGCTGTAAGCAACCTCCAGCATGCTCTCGTTGTAATTGCCCGCAGGAAAACGGAAATATTTGCATTCGTAGCCGAAATTCTTCAGCAGATAGTTGTGGGCACCCAGGATCTCCCACGCCATCTTTTCTCTGGTGAGCGCAGAGCAATCGGAGGGGTGAGTGGTGCTGTGATTGCCCACGATATGCCCTTCCTTGATCATTCGCGCCACGATGTCGGGGGCCTGCTCCAGATAGTCCTGCGTACAGAAGAAGGCGGCGGGTACGCCCTTTTCCTTCAGTGTATCCAGCATTTTGGAGGTCAGATTCTCGTACTCATAGCCGCAGTCGAAGGTGAGGTACAGCACCTTTTTCTCGGTTTTGTTGTCCCAGGTCAGTGCGCTGAGCTTGTACTTGTCAAATCTCGCCTGATTGTCCACCGAGATGCTGTGGGGCTTGCCGTCCTTCGCTCCGCCAAAGGCATGAGAGAATTTGGTAGTGGACAACCCCAGCTTATTCTGGGGATCAATCAGCGTAAAGGTCACGTCTGCCAAAGGGGGATTTCCGGTGAAGGTCTTCCCTTCGTTCACCACAGCGGCGGGATTTTGGATCAGCAGCGTCTCGTCCTTGTAGGGATGGGTGGATTCGGTCACCGGCTTTGCCGTGGTATTAACGGCAGGGGTAGTGGAATCGGGATCAGAGGGATCGGCAGGCTTGTTGGTCTGCTTGCCGGCATCGGTCTGTTTGGCGGGGGTGAGAACGGTCGCCCGGGTAGCGGCGGTATCGGAGGGATGCTGATCGTCCGGGAAGCCGTATTGGATCGTACAGGCGGTCAGGGTCAGCGCCAGCAGCGCGCCCGTCAGCAGGAGAGGAAGCTTGCGGTTCATCTATAAACTCCTTTCGGGGAATAACGTTCGATTTTCTTTAGTATATCACAGACGATCTGCAAAAGCAAGCCTTTTTCGCGGTTTTGGGAAAGTTTCCGCGGCAAGACTTTTCTGCGGCAGATTTTTCTGCGGCAGATTTTTCTGCGGCAGATTTTTCTGCGGCAGATTTTTCTGCGGCAGATTTTTCTGCAACAGACGTTTTGTGAAGGAGCGGCGTCCTTGTTGGCGCAGAGCAAAAAGCACTTGACAGCATCCCTTTGCCGTGCTATAATCAAACCATCTTACACAGAAAGAAGTGACGCAATGTCCCATACGATCCTTACGGTCAAAGATCTGAAAAAGACCTTCCGACTGTCGAAGAAACAGCAAAAAATCGAAAAAACTAACCTGCTCCAAAAGGTGGCGGTAGACGGACTTTCCTTCTCGGTAGGCGAGGGAGAGATCTACGGTCTGCTGGGTCCCAACGGCGCGGGCAAGACCACCACGCTCCGTATGATCGCCACGCTCATCTCCCCCGACGAGGGTGAGATCACCGTAGCAGGGCATCCTCTGTCAAAGAATCCCGCCGCCGTTCGGGCATCGCTGGGCTTCCTCACCGGCGAGCTGAAGCTGGAGGAATATTTCACTCCCAATTACTTATTCGACTTCTTCGCCGCCCTGCACGGCATCGATCCCGCTGTGGCGGCAGAGCGAAAGGCGCGGCTGTTCACCCGCTTTGGCATCGACCGCTTCGCCGAGGTGAAGGTGGCCAACCTCTCCACCGGCATGAAGCAGAAGGTGTCCCTGGTGATCTCCATCGTCCACGATCCCGCCATCATCGTCTTCGACGAGCCCACCAACGGTCTGGACGTGCTCACCGCAAGGGTGGTCACCGACTTTTTGGAGGAGCTGAAGGCAGAGGGCAAGACCATCCTGCTGTCCACTCACATCTTCAGTCTGGTGGAAAAGCTCTGTGATCGGGTGGGCATCCTCATCGACGGCTCTCTGGCCGCCGAGGGAACGCTCGCCGAGGTCTGCGGCGACCGATCCATGGAGGACACCTTCTTCGATATCTACCGTAATCTGAAGGGAGTCGACGCCGTATGAAAAACATCCTGACCATCGTCAAAAAGGAGCTGCGCCGCTTTTTCTCGGATCGACGGCTGGTGATCACCGCTCTGCTCCCCGGCATTCTCATTTATGCGGTCTATTCGATCATGGGCGGTGCAATGGCAGAAAACTTCGGCGAGGACGAGGATATCGTGTACGTAGTGTACGCCGAAAACCTGCCCGATTCGGTGAAGGCAATGTGCGACGGTGCCGGCAAATTCCAGTTCCGGGAGGGATTTGACACCCAAAAAATCACCGACGGCGACGCTCACCTGGCCGTCCGCTTCCCTGCCGATTTTGAGGCAATGATCGGAGGCTACGACAGCCTCAGCGGCCAGCCTGCGCCCCACGTGGAGATCTACTACGATTCCACCGAAACCGAGTCCTACAACGCTTATAACACCCTGTTTACCATTCTGTCCCAGTACGAATCAGCACTTTCCAACAAGTTTGACGTAAATCCCGGCGATACGGTCTACGATCTTGCCTCCGACGAGGCGATGACCGCACAGATCTTCGCCATGATGCTCCCCATGCTGCTGATGATGCTCCTCTTCTCGGGCTGCATGGCAGTAGCTCCCGAGTCCATCGCAGGCGAAAAGGAGAGAGGCACCATTGCTACGCTGCTGATCACTCCCATCGCCCGCCACGAGCTTGCCATCGGCAAGATCCTCAGCCTTTCGCTGATCGCGCTGTTCAGCGGCACCTCCAGCTTTATCGGCACCATCCTTTCCCTGCCCAAGCTGATGGGCGGCACGGCGGAGCTGGATGCGTCGGTCTACACGCCGACCGATTACGTCGTATTGCTGCTGGTGATCCTCTCCACCGTCCTGGTGATGATCTCGCTGATCGCCATCCTGTCTGCGCTGGCGAAATCGGTGAAGGAGGCAGGCACCATCGTCACCCCCTTTATGGTGCTGAATATGCTGCTGGGCCTCTCTGCCATGTTCGGCGAGGGTGCGGCTCCCGGGCTTTACTGGTACTGCATCCCGCTCTACAACAGCGTGCAGTGCATGACCGGCGTATTCTCCTTTGCCTGGTCGCCCCTGCAGATCGTTCTGACCGTTTCGGTGAATCTGCTCTTTGCCTGCGGCATGGCTGCGGTGCTCACCCGCCTCTTCTCCAGCGAAAAAGTCATGTTCTCCCGCTGACGGACTTGACAAACGAAACAGATCCGAGTATAATTGAGTTATACTCGGATCTTTATTTGGCAATGCCACCTCCTAAACTGTAGGGGCGATTCACGAATCGCCCATTCGTGCGTTTTGCACGAGGTGAGGAATGG
>JAFTKV010000128.1 GCA_017453085.1 Clostridia bacterium | reverse complement strand
CAGTGGTCCAACATGCTGGGCGGAACCGAGCTGATTCGCAGAAAGCTGGGCAAGGACGCATACGCCATGACCATCAATCTGCTGCTCAATTCCGAGGGCAAGAAGATGGGTAAGACCCAGTCCGGTGCCGTATGGCTGGATCCTGCCAAGACCTCTCCCTACGATTTCTACCAGTATTGGAGAAACGTGGCAGATTCCGACGTGCTGAAGTGCATCCGCATGCTGACCTTCCTGCCCCTGGAGGAGATCGACGCCATGGACAAATGGGAGGGTGCGCAGCTCAACCGCGCCAAGGAAATTCTGGCGTTCGAGCTGACTAAGCTGGTACACGGCGAAGAGGAGGCTCAGAAGGCGGAGGCAAGCGCGAAGGCACTCTTCGGCGCGGGCGCGGAGGCGGAGATCCCCCAGACCGAGCTGACGGCGGCGGATCTGACCGACGGTGTGATCGACATCGGCACGATTCTGGTTAAGGCGGGATTGGTTCCCTCCAAGTCCGAGGCAAGACGCGCCATCGAGCAGGGCGGCGTTTCGGTAGACGGCGAAAAGGTTACCGACGTGCGCGCCCCCTTCACCGCAGAGGATCTGAAGGACGGCAAGGTATTCAAGCGCGGCAAAAAGGCGTTCCGCAAGGTCATCGTAAAATAAAAAATCAAGTGCGAGCAGACAGTCCGACGGGATCGGGTGTCTGCTCGCTTTTCGTTTGCTCTTTTCCGAAAAGCAAGTGACTTTTTCTACAAAAAACCGTATAATGAACCTGTATCAAACGACCAAAATCAGAAAGGACCGCATCATGTACAAGATATCCGTACCGATCCGCAACGCCACCGTCACCCGGGAGAACCGCCACCAGTACCTGGAGCTGCTCCGGCGATCCAAGGCAGAGCGTATCTTTCTGACCCGCACCACCTTCTGCCGCACACCACAGGAGTGGAGTCGCTGAGATACAACATTTCCTATTTTTCCGCCCACGGTCTGGAGGTGGAAACCAAGGTCATCCTGGACCGTCCGCTGTCAGCCGTGCTTGCCCTGGATGAGGACTAAAAAACACAAGCCGGACGCTCTACGGAGCGTCCGGCTCTTTCTCTTTTTATGTAGGGTTACGGCTTACAAGTGCCGCAGGGAGCGTAGCCGTCGTCGATCAGGCTCTGTCTCGTTCCCGTATAGGACTGCTTATTTGTCTCGGCGGTCTGCGCCGCAGAGGAACAGGTGGGAAGATGGAATTTTTTCGTCTTGGTATTGAGGATGTAATCCTTCGTCTCGTTCCCCGTGGTGCTTGCCTGGG
This sequence comes from Clostridia bacterium, assembly GCA_017453085.1. Lineage (GTDB taxonomy): Bacteria > Bacillota > Clostridia > Oscillospirales > CAG-272 > CAKSQF01. The sequence continues at coordinate 2,972 of JAFTKV010000128.1, read as the reverse complement.
TATCGGTGGTCTCTGCGGGGGTCTCGCCGCTGAGCCAGTTCTCGCCGGTGGCGTAGTTGATGGCAATGCCCGGCTGTACGTTATAGGCAAACACGTTGAAGCAGACTCCCTCTCCGTCGTCCTCCACCGACCATGCCTCCATCTGCACGCCGCTTGCCAGCAGATTATTTCCGGCGTATTTCGGCGTCACACGGAACATGACGTGGTTCCCTGTTTCCTTGACATAGTCGGCGATCATGTTTTCAAAGGGCAGCATTCCCTCGATATTCAGATATCGGGTGCCGGTAATCAGATTTTGCTTGTTGGCGTTCTCCCCGGTCAGCTGGAAGCCGATCAGATGGCAACGGTTATAAAGATAGCCTCCGTCCACTAAGTCACTGTCGTATTTGTTGTTGACCCATCCGGAGGGCTTGACACTGCTGATGCTCTCCCGATCCTCGGTGGGCATAATGTCCTCGCCCACACAGGCGTGTGTCACGCCGCACCGACCAAGAGAATCCAGCTCGCTGTAAAACTCGTAGGACGTCGTCTTGATCTCCTCTTTGGTAAAGGTGGGCTGATTGTTGTTCAGCACCACGTACGCCTTGCCGCTATAGTCGGGAATTCCCTCGATAGAGGCAAAGCCGGATACCGTCAGCTGGGTTTCCGATTGCTTGGACGTACCGTCCGGCTCGTCCCGGTCACTTCCAGAGGGCGCTTGCGCGCATCCGCTCAGCAGAACGCAGAGGGTCAGAAGCAGAACCAGCACCGTCCATGCCCTTGATCTGATCCATTTCATTTCTCAAAAATCTCCTTTGTAATAGTCTCGTGGGACGATCCCACAAATTCGGTGCGCTGGGTCAGCCGAAGTCCGGCTTCCCCGGGTTCCAGATCCCAGAACAGATCACCCGGATAATGGCGGTTCCAACGGTAGATCACCAGCCGCTCTAACTTATCACGGTAGGACGAAAGCCCTCTGTCCTCCAAAAAGCACCAGTCACCTTCTTCGGCAACCGACAGAAAATCCTCTCCGATCACGGGACTCAGCCCATGCTCCCGAAGCAGCTTCTCCGAGCAGGGTGCCGCCCGAAGGCAAACCCCACGGGTCATAGCGGCAACGTCCGCCAGCAGCACCCGGTCGCGGCTTTGCCGGCGACCGTTGAACATCATGCCCTCCCGGTCGTCCAGGCACACGATCACAACCATGGCTATCCCTCTCTTATTTCATCTTTCTGTGGGCGGCGATCATGTCGTGCTTGATCTGCCACAGCTTTTCGGACAGGTCCACGTAGTAGTTATGGGGATTGGTAAACCGACGTACCTCCTCCCACATGCCCTCGATCTCCTGGGCGCAATGCTTGCGGATCGACTCGATATCAGGCAGGTCGTAGACCAGCTCGCCTTTTCTGAATACCTGCACCTGTAGCTCGGTGGCAGTATAATTCTCCAGCACCTTCCGCTTCCAGGTATGCTCCGGGTCAAACAGCTCAATGGGCTGGCTGTCGTCCACCGTCTCGTCGTAAACGCAGATCAGGTCTGCCTCCGCCTTGCCGGTCTCTTTGCCCCGGAGGCGGTAGATCTTCTTGAAATGGGGGGTGGTGATCTTGCCCACGTTCTCGCTGATCTTGATCTTGGGCAGAACCGTTCCATCCTCCTGCTCCATGGCGCACAGCTTGTATACACCGCCGAACACGGGGTCGCTCTTGGCAGTAATCAGACGCTCGCCCACGCCGAAGGCATCCACCTCCGCGCCCTGGCGGATCAGCTCGCGGATGATATATTCATCCAGGGAGTTGGAGACCACGATCTTGCACTCGGTCAAGCCCGCCTCATCCAGCTTCTTCCGGATCTTTTTCGTCAGATAGGTAATGTCGCCCGAATCCAGCCGCACCGCGCACTTGGTGATTCCCTTGGGCAGCAGAACCTCCTTGAAGGCGCGAATGGCGTTGGGCACGCCGCTTTCCATCACGTTATAGGTGTCGATCAGCAGCGTGGCGTTGTCGGGGTACAGTTCGCAATAGGTGCGGAACGCGTCGTATTCGGTGTCGAACATCTGCACCCAGGCATGCGCCATTGTGCCGCCGGCAGGTACGCCGTAGTCCTCGTCGGCAATGGTACAGGCGGTGGAATTACAGCCGCCGATATACGCCGCTCTGGCACCCAAGATTGCCGCGTCCGCACCCTGGGCGCGACGGGAGCCGAACTCGCTGACCGCTCTGCCCTTCGCCGCGCGGGTGATCCGCGCCGCCTTGGTGGCGATCAGGGATTGATGGTTCACCATCATCAGCACGTAGGTCTCAATAAACTGCGCCTCAATGACGGGGGCGCGAACGGTGAGGAGCGGCTCGCCAGGAAACACCACCGTTCCCTCGGGGATCGCCCAGATGTCACCCGTAAAGCGGAAGCCCCGCAGGTACGACAGAAATTCCTCGTCAAAGCAGCCCTTGCTCCGCAGATAGGCAATATCCTCCTCGTCAAAGCGCAGATTCTGGATATATTCGGCGATCTGCTCCAGTCCGGCGGCAATGGCGTAGCCTCCGTGGTCGGGATTGGAACGGTAGAATACGTCAAAATACACGATCTTATCCTTCATTCCGCTCTTAAAGTAGCCATTGCTCATGGTCAGCTCGTAAAAATCACAAAGCATCGTCAGATTACGTTCCGGTTGCTTCATTTTCATTGGTTCTCCTTTATTTTTTTCTGAATGCAAAAAGTTTTCGGTTTTCTCTTGTAATTTGGCGGAAAACCTTGTATAATAATGGTTGATGGATCAAGGGGCATGCCCCGAACCCGATCCCACAGAAAGGAAGCTTTTCCATGAAACACGGTTTTATCAAGGTCGCTACCGCCACTCCACCGGTAACGGTTGCCGATTGCGGCGCCAACTTAGAGCAGGCACTTCGCCTTCACCGGGAGGCTGAGGCTGCCGGTGTCAAGTTGCTCGTATACCCGGAGCTGTCTCTGACCGGCTACACCTGCGCCGACCTCTTCTT
>JAFTKV010000127.1 GCA_017453085.1 Clostridia bacterium | reverse complement strand
GGCACCGGTGAGAAGAGGCAACGGCTTCGTCCTTGCCGAAAAGCTCTTCTTGGAATGGGGTGAGCAGTTCGACTGGCCCGACCTTGCCGCCCCCGCCCTGCCCGAGGATGCGGAGCTGTTTTGCCACGGGCTCAGAGATCAGATCGGCATTCTGTCGGACGGCAGGGTAGTTCCCTGTTGTCTGGACGCCGACGGCAATCTTGCGCTGGGCAATCTGTTTGAGGCACCACTCTATGAGATCCTTGCATCCCCCCGCGCCCGTGCCATCTACGACGGCTTTACCCGCAGACGCGGTGCGGATGAGCTCTGCCGCAGATGCGGATATGCGAGACGGTTTTGCAAAAACGAATAATAAAGCTTGCCCCCGAAGGATCGCTCCTTCGGGGGTGAGATTGTGGTGTTATTCGGCATCTGCGTATATAATTAGTTCAGAAAGATCGATTGCTCCGCTCTGCGTATAGGCTATGATAAATCGGTAATATTGAAACGCTTCTATTTTGGCTCTATTGACGGCATACCCGTTGATCACAGAAGAGCCTTTCTGCATTCCGCCGTTATAGTTCGCCGAAAGCGTTATCCAATTGCCTGAAGGATCGTTGGTCGCTTGTAACGCCCAATCCATGGGATAACGGTCTGTATAAATATCACCGGTGGCGGAGGAAATCAATGCATATGCACTCACGGTCATGGGTTCGGTGAGGCTGAAATATACAGTTCCTCCCGAGATAGACAGGACGCCACCGCCGCAAACGTCATGCTCGTCGCTTGCTACATCGCCATTGTCCGAGCCGTCAAACCAGCTTGCCAATCCTTCGTCTCCGTGCCACATAGTGATATTGTTCGTCCGCAGACTGGCTGGGTCAATGTATTTCCGCAGATCGACCTTGCCTTCCAGCAGTTCTGCCAATGGCCTCTCTTCCGATCCTTCCACATAGGGAACCGTGGGATCCATTGGCAATCGAGTGACTATTCCGGTGGTTGCGGCAGGGGCGGCATGATCGGGAATGTCGAGCGGATCCATTGGCATCGGATCGGTAGTGGTGATGCCGACTACGGTAGTGGTTACAGCAGGCTCATCGGCAGACAAAAGCGGCGTGGTAGATTCACCGCCGACAGGACTTCCTACCGAGGGACTGATTCCTGCGATCAGCCTCGGCATAAACATAACCACACCGATCACCAGCATCACGATCGCCGCATACGCCACGATTGCCTTGCCAAACCGTCTGACGTGGACGGCGGTGCCTTCCCTTTTGCCCGTGCGCAGGGGAACGCCGGTTTTCAGAGCCACTTTCAGCTCTGTCGAGGCGCGGAGCTTTCCCTTCATCCCCTTGAACCGTGCTTTCAGGGGATCTTGTTCGTTTGGATAGTTTTTATGATTAAACATCAATACCTTCTCCTTTCAATTCTTTTCTCAGAAGGTTCCGACCGCGGCTGAGGCGTACCCGAAAGGTTCCGGGACGAAGTCCCAGCGCCTTGGCGCAGGCATCGGGATCCATTTCTTCGATGTAATAGAGCTGGAGCGGGAGACGATACTTGGCAGGCAAACGCAGCAGAGCCTCGTAGACAACAGACTGCCCCTCATCCACCGATGCCAAATCCCCTACGTCCTCCAGGCTCAGCGTGGCATTTCGGAAGGATGCGGTGAGATAATGCTTACAGCTGATCAGAGTAGCGCGGATGAGCCAAGCCTTGCGATGCTCTTCATCGCTAAAGGAGCGTTCCTTACGAAACAGGTCGAGGAACACCTCTTGCGCAACTTCTTCCGCCGCCTCCTCCCTCCGGGTGCGGGAGAGCGCAATGCGCCAGACCAGATCGGCATATTCCTCCACAATTCTGTCGCGATCATCTTGCGGATAGTTCATTGCATCTCCTCCTTTCACCTATAACCGTTTGAAAATGCCCGATTTGTTACAACTCAGGAAAAGGTTTTTGAAAAATTTCTGCATCTATTGTAGCACAGCCTTCATAAACAGTCAACCCCCGAAGGATCGCTCCTTCGGGGGTGAGATGGTCTTTAGCCACTTAACTATACAACACCTCCGGATCCGGAAGTGCCTTCCACTCCTCAGACGAGGTGATAATTTCGCAGATGCGAGTAAAGGCGTCAATAAACGCTTGCGCTTTCTCGTCCCGTCCTTCAAAGGTGCCTATAGGTAAAGAAGAGGATGAAAACACATACAAACAATCGCCTGCGCGCGCAATAAGCCTCCATGTTTGCGAAGGTTTAGATGATGCGTCAGTAAGTCTATAATCCTCCGAATCGTAGGCTCTCCAATCCAATGCCATCAGCAATTGATAGATCTCATGTAATTGCTCATCGTTGAGAAAAAGGGTGGTCGCGTATTTCTCCAAATCCGGATTTGCAGGATCGTTCGTCTTCACCAATCTGCCCGTCTCGCTATTGTACGAGCTGATGCCAAACACGTTAAAAGTAATGAAAAATGAAAAATCTTTCGGTGGAGACAAGATGGCTTCTTCCGATGCTTGGGTGGTAGCGTCTGAGCTTGCGGAATCGCTTGGCACGGAGCTTCCCGCAGGATTCGTATTAGGTGTGCCGCTCATCATCCACGGAATAAGCACTGTCACACCGATCACCAGCATCACGATCGCCGCATACGCCACGATTGCCTTGCCAAAGCGGCGGACGTGGACGGCGGTGCCTTCCCTTTTACCAGTGCGCAGGGGAACGCCGGTTTTGGCAGCCTGCTTCAGAGCGGCAGGAGCGCGCAGCTCCCGATCCATCCCGTCAAACCTTCCCTGCAAGGGGTCGTTCTCGGGGAGATTCTTTTTATCGTTAAACATTGATTCCTTCTCCTTTCAAAAGCTCTCTCAGCATATTCCGACCTCGACTGAGCCGCACGCGGAAGGTGCCCGAGCGAATGCCCATGGCTTTGGCACCCTCGTCGGAGTCCATGCCTTCGATGTAATAGAGCTGGATGGGAATGCGGTACTTTGCCGGCAGGCGAAGCATTGCTTCAAAGAGCACCGACTTTTCCTCGGGGAGAGCGATACAATCGCCCACCTCCTCCAGACTCAGGGTTGCATTGCGAAACGAGGCGGTAAGATAGCTTCTGCAACAGACCAGCGTGGCACGGATCAGCCAGGCCTTACGGTGCTCCTCTTCGTTAAAGCTTCGTTCCTTCTGGAACAGCCGTAAAAAGACCTCCTGGAACACTTCCTCGGCGGCGTCCTCCCTCCGGGTGCGGGAAAGCGCAATGCGCCAGACCATATCGGCATACCGTTCCACAATAGCGTCGCGATCCTCTTGCGGTTTGTTGCTCATCTCTATCGCCTCCTTTCACCCATAACTCTTTGAAAAAGCCCGATTTGTAACAACGAGGGAGAAGTTTTTTGAAATTTTTTCTGTTTTTATTGTAGCACAGCTTTCATAAACAGTCAATCCCCCGCAAAATGGCGGGGGATCGTTTTCACAGAGGGGTTAATCCCAATGAATCGAACTGCGATTCCATACGACTTGTTGAATCAGGAAACTGTTTTCGGTAGGCTTTAACAGCACTGTATAATCATTCATATAGATGCTGCTGCGAAGGAGATAATTGCCATCCTCGGTCAGCCAGCCGATCAGATTGGAAACGCTGAAGAAATTGGCATCGGTAGCGAAGAAGTAATAGGTGTCGTATTCATCCAAATAATGCAAATGCTTACTCGTCATAGTCGGCTCCATCTCGATGCCCATATATTTCATCAGATAGGCATCCAGCTCGGCATCGGTCATCTTGGTGCAATCGCCCCATACATCTACATCGCCTCGAATTGCCTTCAAGGCTTCGAATTCTCCATCCGAGAGCCGATCGGTTCCATTCCCCATATAGAACAGCATATAGGGACGGATATCCTCGGGCTTAAAGAAGGTTTCCTCGGTGATGATCCAACGAGCATCGGAGTTCATAAAAGTGCGAGCAGCGTCAATCTCGGTGGCATTCAGCGGACGGACGGCATTGGGGAGCAGACTGTCAGGACAGCCCAGCTTCTTCATCCAGTTCAGCGTGCCATCCAAATCTCTCACGCCGTATACGTCTATCATCAATGCGCATTTGTTCTCATACTCCCCTCTGACCGTGCTTGCAAATGTGTAGGTGAGCGAAGTATTGTCGGTATAGATCAATTCTACCGTATCGCCGGGCGCACCGAAGGTGAGCATATAGCCAACCGGCACGCGAATAGACAGTCCGCCAAACAGCAGGCAATTCCGTTCCATCTTCTCGGGAGCGGTTAGCACATAGGTGTTCAACGTTTCGCCCGGGACGTTTCCGTTCATCCGCACCACAGATACGGTAAGGGTATCTCCCTTGTTTGCCGAAAGCACTGCAACACGGATATCGGTAACGGTGCTTCCCTCCAGAAGGGCGTTTGGATCAGTAAAATGGTTCGATCGGAAATAATAGGGAGCGTCACTATTAGAGAGAGAATAATAATTGGTTTTCTTCGACGTAGTGATTTGATACGCCTTTTCATTCAGTAACAGACTTACAGAGCCTGCGGTGACCACCGCTTCTGTCTTTCCACACACGGTACACTTGCCGCTTGCATAATCGTGCGGGATAGGATCCTGCCATTCCTCGTGGGAATACCCGCACTTGATGCAAGTATTCACGACTCTGCAGCCCTCGGTGCAGGTGGCGGTGTTTTCGGAGGTGATCCACACGTGCTCGTCGCAAGCGCAGTAGGGGCAGGTGGCGGGGTCCATGTCGTGTTCGCAATCCGCAGGAGGAGGAACGTCCTGATGGAGATAATCAGTGGGACAGTTCGCCACAAATCGATAACCGTTTCCATCGGGAAGGAGTACGACCATACAGCGATCGCCTTCTTGGGTTTCGTAAAATACGATCCATTCACCGCTTTGCGCTGTTCCGCATCCGTTTACAATAATCCGCTTCACCGCCAAATAATAAGGATCCACAAAGCTATAGAACGTATCAGACAGGCAAGGATATCCCAAGGCAATCAGCACAGGACTAATTTCATCCACCCAAGTGGGCTGAACTGCGGCATATTGGGTCAGCAAAGCAGTCGCTTCCTCTCCGGCAAAGCGATAGCAATCCATAGAAAGACTATCCGTAGAAACGCCGAGATCCGCAAGTTCATCTGCAGTCAGCCGGCACTTCTCGCCGAAGGTATAGTAGAGTTCCATAGGGGATATTTCTTCGCAGCTGTAATAATAACTCATTAAAAAGCCGTGCAAATCATCGTTGCCAAGGAAGTTTTTCGCTTTGTGTAGATTTGCTGCAGAAAATTGATCCAGCGTCAGACCCATACGAGCCAAGGCGGTTTCAATCACCGAAGGATCTCCAAACTGTTCCAAAGTCCAAGCAGGATTCACTTCTTCCTTCTCTCCGCAAACGGTGCAGACACCGTTTGCGAATTTATGACCGGGAGCGGGGTCTTGTTCGGAATAGGTATGACCGCAATACTGGCAGCGATACGCGCGTATCGTTCCTTCTGTACAAGAGGGGGCAAGTCCCATGGTAAGCGCTACATATTTGTGGTTGCATTGACCGGATGCCACCGGATCATTGCCGCCCCACCACTTGGGAATCATCAAAATCGCACCCAAAAACAGCGCGATGCACGCCGCGTAGAGCAGTACGGCTTTGGCAAATTTGCGAATGTGCGTGCCGGCGGTGTAGCTTTTTGCCATCGGTCTGAGGGGCACGCCGGTCTTGGCTGCCTTTTTCAGCGCGGGAGAGGGGTTCATCTGCCCGCCGATCCTTTGCAGCCGCTGCCCCAGAGAGTCGTTTCGGTCTTGATTTTTTTCGTTAAACATGTATGCCTTCTCCTTTCAAAGCTTTTCTGAGGTGTTCCTTGCCTCTGGTCAGCCGCACGCGGAAGGTGCCCAGCCGCAGATCCAGTGCCTTTGCGCACTCTTCGGCTTCCATTCCCTCCATATAGTACAGCTGGAGCGGCAGGCGGTATTTGTCGGGCAGGTCAAACAGCACCCGTGCGATGACGCTGTCC
>JAFTKV010000126.1 GCA_017453085.1 Clostridia bacterium | reverse complement strand
GAGTGAAGTTCGGTACGAGGCGTTCGTTTCGGGCCGTCGAGGACGTCGGCCCCTACGAGTAAGAGGTGCATTCCTCGCATAAATCGCCGAAATTTCATCAAAAAATCTGCGAAAAGGACTTGACAAGCATCACGATTTGTGGTAAACTATATCTACCTCTGCGAGGAGGGTTCTTTTTTCGTGCGGAGAAAACACGAAAACCCACGTATGCAACCTCGTTTGAGGGAGGTAAACATTTTTTAGGAGGTGCCGAATTGAGAGTCAAAGTCACTATGGTTTGCAGCGAGTGCAATCAGAGAAACTACAACACCAAGAAGAACAAGAAGAATGACCCCGACAGACTGGAAATGAACAAGTATTGCCGTTTCTGCAGAAAGCATACTCTGCACAAGGAATCTAAGTAAGGAGGTCGTTCAAATGGCAGAAGAAAAGAAGGCGGTTGATACCGCAAAGACCCACAAAGAGAAGCCCAAAAAGGAAAAAGGCAAGGTTGGCAAGTTTTTTGCCGATCTGAAGAGCGAACGCAAAAAGATCACTTGGTTCTCCAAGAAGGATACCCTCAAGTCCTCCGGACTGGTTATCGGTGTTCTGGTCGTATGTGCGATCGTAATCTTCGGCGTCGACTGGTGCTTCGCACAGCTGATCGCGCTCCTTGCTAAGCTTAGCTAAGTTATGGCAGTGGATCTGAATCAGTACGCAGAAGGCATCCGCTGGTACGTAGTGCATACGTACTCCGGATACGAGAACAAGGTCAAGACCAATCTGGAAAAGATCGTCGAGAACCGCGGTCTGCAGGATCTGATCTACGATATCAAGATCCCTACCGAGACCGTTATCGAGGGTGAAGGAGAGGACCGCAAGGAAGTTGAGGTCAAGCTGTTCCCCAGCTACGTAATGGTCAAGATGATCATGAACGACAAGTCCTGGCACGCCGTCCGCAACATTACCGGCGTTACCGGCTTCGTCGGCCCCGGAAGCGCGCCCGTTCCGCTCTCTGATGCAGAGGTGGAGGCACTGGGCGTAGAACGCTCCGATCTCCTTCCCAAGCTGGGATACAACGTTGGCGACAACGTTCGCATTATCCGCGGCGCAATGAAGGACTTCATCGGTCGTGTGGACGAGATTTCTCCCGACTGCAAGAAAATCAAGGTGCTCGCATCCCTCTTCGGACGTGAGACCCCCGTTGAGCTGGACGCCGACGACGTTGAGCTCTATCGGATGTAATCTGTACAGGCATAAGCTGTCACAGAATAATCTGTTATTTCGTCATCTTTTTCGATGCGCACGCCGAACACAGCAGGCAGGTCAAGGACGGCCGCTGTTCGGATTGCCCGTGCGTATTCTGTGGGAGAGGGTAAATTTTGTTTCATGCCCTCGCGTCAATAACCACATCGGAGGTGTAAATTACTATGGCAAAGAAAATTACCGGCTATATTAAACTTCAGCTGCCCGCAGGCAAAGCACTCCCCGGCCCCCCCGTCGGCCCTGCTCTGGGTGCGCACAGCGTTTCCATTCCTAACTTCATCAAGGAATTCAACGAAAGAACCAAGGCACAGATCGGTCTGATCGTTCCCGTTATCATCACCGTTTATGCTGACCGTTCCTTCACCTTCATCGTGAAGACTCCTCCCGTACCTGTGCTGATCAAGAAGGCTGCAGGTATCGAGTCCGGCTCCGCTACCCCCAACAAGACCAAGGTTGCAAGCCTCACCATGGCGCAGGTAACCGAGATCGCTACTACCAAGATGCCCGACCTGAACGCAGCTTCTCTGGAATCTGCTATCAGCATGGTCAAGGGCACCGCACGCAGCATGGGCGTTACCGTGACCGAGTAAGATAGGAGGATAGAAGAATGGCTACTAAAGGTAAGAAGTATCAGGACAGCGTAAAGCTGGTTGAAAAGACTAAACTGTATGATTCTGCTGAGGCTCTGGGTCTGGTTTGTCAGACTGCTAAGGCTAAGTTCGACGAGACCGTTGAGGTTCACGTCAGACTGGGCGTTGACTCCCGTCACGCTGACCAGCAGGTAAGAGGCGCAGTTGTACTGCCCAACGGTACCGGTAAGAAGGTACGCGTTCTCGCTCTGGTAAAGGGCGACAAGGCTGCTGAGGCAACCGCTGCAGGCGCAGATTACGTAGGCGCTGAAGAGTATATCGAAAAGATCCAGAAGGAAAACTGGTTCGAGTTCGACATCATCGTAACCACTCCCAACATGATGGGTCTGATCGGCCGTCTGGGCCGTGTTCTGGGTCCCAAGGGTCTGATGCCTAACCCCAATGCAGGCACCGTTACCATGGAGATCGGCAAGGCTGTTACCGAGGCTAAGGCAGGTAAGATCGAATACCGTCTGGATAAGTCCAACATTATCCACTGCCCCATCGGCAAGGTATCCTTCGGCACCGAAAAGCTGAACGAGAACCTGAACACCCTCATGACTGCTATCATCAAGGCGAAGCCCGCTGCTGCTAAGGGTCAGTATATCAGAAGCTGTGTCCTGGCATCCACTATGGGTCCCGGCGTCAAGGTGAACTCTGCAAAGCTTGGCTAATTGCGAAAAAAGGGACTACCAAGGTAGTTCCTTTTTTGCTTTTCGAAAACTGTCGATGAAAGATCAGAGGATAGAATGAATACCAATCAACTGAAACTGATAGACTGCCTCTTTTTATGGGGGATTTGCTTTTTGCTGTTTGCCGTAGCAGGCGGGCTGCTGTCGGGGGTTATCGGCATCTGGGCGTACTACCTGTGCCAGATCGCCTCGCTGACGGCAACGCTGATCGTGGCACGAAAAACCGGCTTTGCGGCTAAGAAGCTGCTGGCGGTCGGCGATCAGTCCTTGAGTCGGACGGTGGGCGGCGCGCTGGTTTGGGTGGGCTGCATCCTGACGGCGATTCCCGTGTTCCTGTTTGCGCATTTGCTGGTGCCCGGCTTTGCGGTCACAACCTTCCACGTCTATGACTACACCGACTCCCATTGGGCGGTGGCAGGGATCATCCTGCTTTCGGGCGTTGCGGAGAGCATCCTCTTCGACGGCTTTCTCTATCCCCGCCTGCGAGGGCTGGGCAAGACCCGTCCGTGGGTGCCCTATCTGCTCATCGGCGTGCTGGGCGGCCTGTATCACGCCGACCTGTACGTTCTGATCCCTATGGGGATCCTGTCGGCAGGTATCGCCTATATCCGCTCCAAAACGGGCGGGATCGGGCTCCCTATGATCCTGCGGACGCTGACCGTTCTGATCACCACCGCATTTATGCAGGTGTCGGATGCGGGAGAGGAGCTGCTGGGCGTCTCCATGGGGCTGGTACAGGTATTCGGCTTCGGGCTGGTATTTGCGGGCGCAGCTATCCCTGCGGTGATCTGCGGAGCACACTTTTTGGGCGCCTTCAGAGGTCGCTCCCTGTTTGAAAAATGCCTGGTAGTGGCGATCCCTATTGTGCTGATCGCGGCAGGCTGCGGCATTTCCGCCCTTTGATCTTGATAAACGAAAGGATATTTCAGATGAGTTATATTACCGAAGGACTTTCCCCCGCGGAAATGTTACGTTTTTTTGAGGATATTTGCAAGATTCCCCACGGATCGGGGAACGAGCAGGCGATCTCCGATTATCTGATGGAGTTTGCCCGTGAAAGAGGTCTTGCCTGCTATCAGGACGAGGCGCTGAACGTGTTCATCGTGAAGGAGGCCACTCCCGACTCTGCCGACAAGCCCGCTCTGCTTCTCCAGGGGCATATGGACATGGTCTGCGAGAAAAACGCCGACGTGCAGCACGATTTTCTGACCGATCCCATCGTCCCCTACATCGACGGCGATTGGATGCGCGCCCGCGGCACTACGCTGGGCGGTGACGACGGCATTGCCGTTGCCATCATCATGGCAATCCTGGACGACGACACCATCTCCCATCCCAAGCTGGAGTGCCTGATCACTACCGGAGAGGAGACCCGCATGGAGGGAGCAGGGAAGTTCGACTACTCCCGCGTGACCGCACGCCGCCTCATCAATCTGGACTCCGAGGATGAGGGCGTGGCCACCGCCTCCTGTGCAGGCGGTATGGATCTGATGTACACCCTCCCCACCGATCGGATCGCCTGCCCCGGCAGACCCATCAAGATCACGGTGAAGGG
>JAFTKV010000125.1 GCA_017453085.1 Clostridia bacterium | reverse complement strand
TATGAATTGAGCATATCCGACACCTCTGATGAATGTTTTGTGTGGTAACTTCATTCTACCAGATTTTTGTCAGATATGCTCTTTTTTTGTTATTTTTTTCGAGCTCTATCTGTCGGTACCCCAACATTTATTATAGAGCCTTTATTCACCAAACACTTCTTTGATCGCTTCCAGATAACCGTAGCCGTAACGGTCGTCAGGCTGGAGATAGCTGGTTTCGGTCCACTCGTTCCAGCTGTTCACCGTGATCAGCGGAGCGGCAAGAGAGTGGCTGTCTACGTACTCCTTCGCCATCACAAGCGCTTCCTTGAAGGCTTCGGGGGTATTGTTCCGCACGATGGGATAGGCCAGCCGTCTGTGACGGGGATTGTTGTCCCAGCCTACCGACACGTGGGGATAGTAGGGGACGTTGTAGGTGTCCATCTCTGCCCAGCTTTTCTTTACATTCACGAGGACGTCCCGATAGTCACGGTTCATATCGGTGATATGGACGAACTGGTAGCTGGTCATACTGTCAAAGCCCGCGGCTTCGATGACCTCGCTGCTGGGACGGAATTCTGCGTGGTCTACGCCGCTGACGTTGAAGGCGCCGTTGCCCCACTTGGTGTGCTGAAGATGGAGATCGGGAAATCCCGCTTTGCGCACTTCCCCTCTGAACCATTCGACGGCGTCACGGGTTGCTTCGATGCCACCCAGACCGTCCATCAGATTCTGCAGCTCGTAGATCATAAACACGGGACAACCGTCGATCTTATAGTAGTTGGGCTGGGTAAAATAGCGGTCGATGATGCGGTGGCAGACCGTCTCGAACTGCTGACGGTTGACCTTGCCACTCCAGACCACCTCCTCGCAATCGTCGAAGGTGCGCTTGTCCCAGCAGGTGGTGGCGTCGTGGTTCGCCCACATGAGATAGAACTGCATCCGATCCTTGTTTTTCGCCTTCAAAAAGCCGTCGTTGAGGCAATTCTCCAAAAACGGACGGTTATCGTACCAGTACCAGTCGTAGATGAATACGTTGACCCCGTGCTCCACGGCGGCGTTGATCTCCATTTCCATGACGTAGGGATCTGCCTCGTTAACATAGCCCCACAAGGGCTTTCTGGGCCATTCGTGGCCGGGAAATCTTGCCTCTGCAGACTTGACCGTCTGCCATTCTCCCATGCCCTCGGGCCAAAAAATCCGCGTTCTCCGCTCGTCTCCCGTATAAGCCGGCCAGATATATGCGGCAATATCATATTTTTGCATATGTTATATTTCAGAACCCTTCTTGAAAGAAGGGTTCCGAACCTCCCAAGAACTTTTATAAAAGCCCGACGAATACTCGTCGGGCGGGTCTAACAATACGCTCCGAATAAAATAGTATTCGAAGATCCACTCCTGTGCCCCGCAAGTATTTGCGGGGCTTATCAGAAGCTTTTGGGGGTGCAGGTACCTTTTCTCGAAAAGGTACCTGCCGGGGGTTGGGGCAGCGCCCCAAATGCGTTACTTCTTATACACTTCCACCTCGCAGAGCTGGAGGTAGTATCTGCCGCCGTCGGTCACCTTGGGGTAGAGCGAGGTAGCGTAGAAGCGGACGTAGCGGGCTTCAACGTCATCGAAGGAGAAGGTCAAGGGACCCCAGGAGGGAGTCTCGTAGCCTTCCTCGCTGTAAACGGTCTTCCAGTTGGTGCCGTCGGTAGAGACCTGGATCTCGAAGTTCTCAGCGAAGCAGTAGCAGCTTTCCTTCACGGAAGGAGTGGGAGTGGAGGCGTAGCAGACCACCTGATTGATGGTCATCGAAGTGCCCAGATCGATCTGTACCCATTCTGCGTGGTTCGCACCGGTGTTGGAGTTACTGGTGTAGCCTGCGTACTCGCCGTCCTTGTTTTCATCCTTGCGGTCGCCGTTGGTGAGTCGGTCGATCGACCAACCGTAATCGGGAGAGCTTGCCGAGGAGGATGCGGTGGCGGTCTTGCCCTTGGCAAGGTTAGTGCCGGTGGGATGCACGATCTCCTCGGTCTCGGGCTTGGGAGCGACGTTGCCGCCCTCGTTCTTGATGGCGGGCAGATCGGTCTGCACCTTCACGTTGATGGCATTGGTGCGGGACAGGAACTTCGCGTCGCTTGCACTCACGAAGACGTAGCTGCCACTGCCCAGTACCGCGTAAGCGTTTGCACCGTCGGTGCCTACGGAGCGGATGCCGTCCATGGTGTCGGCAACAGGCTTGCCGTTCCAGGTTACCTTTGCCGCATCAGCGGTGGGGAAATAAACAGTTGCCTCAGAGCCGAAGGGCACGGTAATCGTCATCGTAACGGTGCCGTCTGCATTCTTCTTCCAGGAGGATTCGATTTTACCGCGAACGGTGTTCTCGGTACAGGTGATGTAATCCAGCTCAGCGGGGATGTAGGGATTGACGGTAAACTTCAGATAACCCTGCTCCACGTTGGTAATGCCTGCCAGATACTGGAACAGCCATTCATCGTAGGTGCCCAGGAAGTAGTGGGCACGGGAACGGGTGGTAGTCTCCCACATTTCCCACAGAGAGGTTGCACCCGCATCGATCATAAAGCCCCAGGAGGGATAGGTGCGGCGGGTCAGGATCTTGTAGGCCACGTCTGCATAGCCGCAGTTCGACAGCACGGGCAGGATCTCCTTTGCGCCTACACAGCCGGTGTCCAGATGGTAATCCTTCGCCACGATGTCGTCAACCAGCTTGTCGACGACCTTTTGGATCTTATCCTCGGGAACCAGACCGAAGGCCAGGGGAACCAGCTGAGAGGTCTGACGGAAGCGGGTACGCTGAGGTCCGTTGTTGTACCAAACGGTGGTAGCGTAATAGCCGCTGCGATTATAGAACTTCTCGTTGAATGCGTCATAGATGTTCTTGGCGGCATCCTCAAAGGTCTTCACGTCCGAATCGTGACCGGTGAGCTTCGCCATTTCGGCCATAGTCTTCACCATCTTGTAGACGTAAGCGGTGGCAACGATGCCACTGCCCTCGTTGGGAGACTCATTGTAGGGGAGGTTCTCGCCGTTCATGGGAGATACCCAGTCGCCCAACTGTCCGTCGGGAGCGATCCAGCGGCTGCTCTTCATTTCACGGATGATGCCGTTTGCGTACTTCTTCAGCACGTCGTACTGCTCTTCCATGTAGTATTCCATGCCGTAAACGTTATACAG
>JAFTKV010000124.1 GCA_017453085.1 Clostridia bacterium | reverse complement strand
CGCCGCGTCCTCCTTGACCAGGCAGACCGACAGGGCGGCAATCAGCATACCCATGTTGCTGTTTCGTTCCAGGAAATAGAAGAACCACAGCAGAAGAGGGGTCAGGAAGCAGTTTTCGTGAATGTCGTAGAAGGTTCCGCCGTGCAGAGCGGGGAAAAATGCAAGACAAGCCGCTACCGCTGCCGTCTGCCAACGGGTGAAACTCATTCGCCGTGCGATCAATGCCAGCGGGATCACCGACGATCCTACTACCAGTGCCTGCGAAATGGCCAGCGTAATCGGGCTGGGGAAGAGGCAGTAGAGCGGCAGCAGAACGTAATAAATGGGCGACAGATGCACCGCAAAGTGAGACAGCTCGGTGTATCGCTCGCAGGTAGTGGTAGGCAGGAAGGTCGTGCGCATGGATTCAAACATCTGAGTGAAGATGCCGAAATCAAAGCAGGGAGAATAATATGCAAGATAGCGATAGACGCCGATGATCGCCAGTAGCAGAATCGAAGCCAGCGACAGAAGGGCGATCAGGATTGCAAAGATCGGCTTTTCAAAGGGAAGCCGCATCTGCTGAAGTCCCGCATTCTCCGCAAAGAGTGCCTTGGTATCCCGCAGGACGAAATAGGTGAGCAGAGCCATTAGAAACAGCAGACCGGTCAGCATCCATACGTTGGAATGATTGGCACACAGCATGGGAAACGCATAGCAGAACCATGCGCCGTAGGTCACCAGCGGCCAGAGAGCCTTAGGCGGCAGAAGTGCCAGCAGCGTCGCTCCTGCGAAGATCAGAAGCCACACGGGCAGGGAGAGGGGAGTCATCGTTCCCAGTCCGCCATTGGCCAGCCAGACTGTCTCGCGAGTCAGAAATCCTGCAAGCGAAGCCACGGCAAAGCCGGTAAAAAGGGGATAAAATGAATAGCGCGTATAGAAATAGCCGATTGCGGCGCGCAGATGTTTCATAGAAGATCCTTTCAAAGGGAATCGAATTACATTTGATGTAAGTATAGCACAATTTTTCCGTGCTGTCAATCATTTTGGAATTGAATCCATTTAATTTGAATAAAAAACGTAAAATAGCGGATTTCTCGATAAATTTCGGAACACTCCTTGACAAGTAATCGAAAAATTGCTACAATAAGAAGAACGATTGTATAAGGGGGAGTTTGGCATGAGCTTGCAGGACGTGAGCTTTCCGTTTCGGGAAGAGAATTATCACAAGGAACTGACTGCAGCCGAGGCCGCACTGGCTCCCTTTTGCAGAGACGGCTGTCTTACCGGCCGTGATCGACAGCTGATCCGTTATCGGATCTACGTACAGCAAACACCCCGTGGAGCAATGGTACTCTGCCACGATGGCTGTGAGTCGCTTTGTCGCTACGTGGAGTGGGCGGCGTTCTATTTTTACATGGGCTATCAGGTCTATCTGTTTGACTTTCGCGGTCACGGCGGATCCTCCCGACAGATCGACAACCGATCTGTGACCCATATCGACGATTTCGACGAATACGCCCGCGATCTGGCAGATCTGACCTCCCGCATCGACCGCCGTCTGCCCCTGTGTGTGACCGCCTTCGGTATGGGTGCTGCTGCGGCTCTGCTGTATATGCAGAAGAATCCCGACCGTGTCAGCGCTGCCTGTCTGATCGCCCCTCTGCTGGGGCTGGAGCTTCCCGAGCCTGCAGGGCTGTATCGGTGGAGGCTGAGGCGAAGCATCAAGCGAGGCCTGTCCCGCGATCTGGTGCCGGGCAGCAGCTGCTACGAGCCCGGCGAGGCCTACGCCGGCAGTGACTGGCGCAGCTTCGCCCGTTTTTCCTGGTATCGACGGCTTCGCTCTGCCGATTCCCGCCTGCAGAACAACGCCTATACCATGGGCTGGCTGTCCGCCGCGCTGGAAGCGTCCGATCGGATCTACAGCTCTAAAACGGGACGGATCGCAACCCGCGTTTTGCTGGTGCAGGCAGGACAGGATCAGGTGGTTCCGTATGCGCTGTACGGCAAGCTGCTGAATCTGCTTCCCGAAGGCAAGCAGGTCTGTTTGTCCGAGGCAGGGCACAGGATCCAGAACGGCGACGACAAAACGATAGGCGATCTGATGGCTCTCTTGCAAACCTATTTCGGAAAACTCCAATAATGCGTCCTATGGGACGAAAGAATAAGAAAGCGAACGAAAGTCCAATGAATTACTGTTTCTTTGATATCGAATGCGCCAACTGTTACGGCGGTAAGGGTAAGATCTGCAGCTTCGGCTACGTCCTTACAGACGAGAACTTCAACGTCCTGGAGAAAAAGGATATCGTCATCAATCCCCGATCCTCCTTTAATCTGGGCCCCGATCTGAAGCTGGCGTACACCAAAGCCGAGTTCCGACAGGCGGCACCGTTTACCGAATACTATGACGAGATCGGTGCGCTGCTGGAATATCCCGAATACATCATCCTCGGCTACTCTATTGAAAACGATTGCAATTTCCTCCGCTCCGACTGCAAGCGCTACAATCTGCCTTGCTTCGATTTCCCCTTCTACGACGTGCAGTGCATGATCATGCAGATGTTCGATCTGCAGAATATGCCCTCGCTCCAGAAGGCACTGGAGTTTTTTGGTATGCACGAGGATCAGGAGATCCATAAGAGCGACGACGACGCTTACATGACCATGCTTGCCATGAAGGGCGCTTGCCGGCATCTGGGCATCACCGCCGCCGAGCTGCTGGAGCGCTATCCTATCGCACAGGGTACGCTGAAGGATTACGAGATCCACTCCAACTACAAAGAAGAGCGGGAGCGTCAGCGTGCGCTCAGAGATGCGGAGCGTCAGCAGGCAATCGCCGAGGCAAACCGCAACCGCATCCGCTATAACTCCCCCAATTTCTACGCCTTCCAGCGTCATCTCCGCCGTCTGGCCGGCATAAGCGGAGCGGGCGTGCTGGACGGTGAGCGGGTGTCTCTCAGCTCGGGCTACGAAAAGAACAACTACCGCCAGATGCTGAAGCTTACCGAGCTGATCACCGAAGCAGGCGGACATTACGTCCAGAAGGCCAGCCAGTGCTCGCTGTTCGTCGCCTGCGAGGAGATCGACGGTGCGGGCAATCTGATGCCCGATAAGCGTCGCAACGTGGTGGAAGCCGCCATTGAAGAGGGAAGTGAAGCACGCATCATCCTGCTGCCCGACCTGCTTGCAATGCTGGGGATCAGCGAAGAAGAGCTGAACGCCGTTCCTCTGCCCGAGGAAGCCTCCGGTGCGGTTGAATCGTCCACGCAAAAGCACAGCCGTCGCAGATCCTCTCACAAGGAAGAGCATCCCGTTGCGGATGAAACGCTCTCCGGCGACGAGGTGAGCGTATCGGTGATTCCTGATCCGACCAATGAGCCCGAGGAGGCTGCATCCTCCCGTGTTCTTGCGTGAGGTGAAGCGATGATCTCCGCATACCTGCATCGCGTGCAGTACTACGAAACCGACTGTATGCAGATCGTGCATCACTCAAACTACATTCGATTTTTCGAAGAAGCACGGATCGATTTTCTGGAAAAGCTTGGCGTCTCCTACGTGGAGATCGAACGCTCCGGCTACGTGGTTCCCGTGCTGTCCGCCTCTGCCGAGTATAAAAGCATGGCGACCTTCGGCGAAACCCTTGGGATCTGCGTGAAATTCGAGGAGTTTAGCGGCATTCGTTTCTCTTTCAGCTATAAGGTGTACGACACGGCCAGCGGAACGCTCCGCGCTACCAGAAAGACCTCTCACTGTTATCTGAAGGACGGCAAACCCGTCAATCTCAAGCGTGCGCTCCCCGAGACCTACGAGACGATGCTGGGGCAGCTTGGGCTGGAATCCCAGCTTGGCTGACAGCTGTATCAATATAAAACGACCGCTCCCGAATATCGGGAGCGGTCGTTTTGATGATAGAAAGGATCAGCCGATAATATCCGAACCAATCGCCTGTACTTCCATCCATGCAGCCCAGTCGGAGCCGGCAACCTTGTTGAAGCCGGTGAAGGTGATGGAGGAGGTGGTCACAGCAGCGTCCAGCTTGAAGGACTGTGCGTTTGCGGTCTTGGTGAAGTTCAGCTCCTGGGTAGTGCCGTCGGAGAACTTCACGGTGCAGGTGTCCCAGTAGGTGTCGTGAGGAAAGTCTGCACGCAGGTAGACGATGATCTCAGTGAGCGAAACGTCACGGCCAAAGTCGATCTTGAAGGTGTCCTTGGTGCTCATGTTGTTGCCGGGACCCCAGGACTGTACGGGCCAGGTGCCGTGACCGGTGTTCTGAGTGAAGCCGTCGATTGCGTTTCTTGCCTCAAACTGGAGACGGTTGTTCTCGTTGTTCTTGTCGTGCACGTTGGTGGTGATGGCGTGAGGATAAGCGTTCTTGTTCTTCTCCATATCGGCGGGGTTGCACGCCAGATTACGGGAAGCGGCCAGCTCCTCGGCGGTGGGGATGCGAGCGGTGATGGTGGACTTTCTCTCGCTGCCCATCTTGGGAGGATAGCTGAGAGAGATGTTCTGTACGGTGTAGGTGAAGGTGGACTTGGGCAGATACAGGATGGTCTCCTATACGTTACCCTTGCTGAGGCAGAATGCCACGTAATGCTGACCCTCGGGCAGATCGATCTTGATCTTGTCGCCAACCTCGTAAGCGTCTTTGACAGACAGCTCAACAGAGGTCTCGCCGGAAGCCTGGCTAAGATCGCCGGACTTGGGGGAGTAGGTAAGGGTCACGCCGGTCTCGGTGGGCTCTTGGGTGTTTCCGTCGTCAACGGTGGTGTCAGCGGTAGTGGTAGCAGCGGTCGTCTCGTCGCCGGTGGATTGAGAGCCTCAGGAGAAGAGAATCAGTCCTGCCAGCAGATGCGCGGCAAATCGAATGGTCGTTTTCATATGATCCT
>JAFTKV010000123.1 GCA_017453085.1 Clostridia bacterium | reverse complement strand
TGCCCCGAAGATAGCGTCTGCCGCAGGTGGGACAGTACTGCTCCGGCTCGTCGTTTTCGGCGGCGGGAGCACAGGAATCCTTGGCCAGCTCCTCACAGGCGCGGGCAACCACCGAGTATCGGGCAAGATGCTTTCCCGACACGAATCGGCAGAGCAGAATGGTCTTGCCGTTTTCCTTGGCGAACAGACCTGCGCTGCCGTAGAGTTTTTCGGCGTTAAAATCTGAAAGCGTTGACAGCAGCTTGCAATCGACGATCTGATCCGCCCGTCCTCGCAGGATCCTCGTCCGCGTGACGATCAGATAGCCGTCGTCGATAAATTGATCCTCTTCCACGTCATATGGCAGAGCGTACAGTACCGCTTCCTCACCGATGATCTTGCGAAGTGCCGCGTCCAGCGCGTCGGGAAGAGTATATTGGAGTTTCATAGCTTATCCTTTCGCAGAAAACGCGATCACAGATAGATCTCGATGATGCGGTAGCTTTGCTTGTCCAGCTTGGTAGGATCGGGCAGGCAGAAGCAGTTGCCGTCGGTGTCGGTGATCAGCACACGACCGTCCTCCAGCGTGCGGATATTGTTGGAGGGATTGTTCATGACGAACTGGACCCGTCCTGCGCTGGTTTGTGCTTCGGTATAGTGATAGCCGTATTTTTCCTTCATCGAATAGATCTTGGTGATCTCGGGAATAAAGTAGCGGCGATCCAGCTCCTCGTTCAAGAGAGCAACCGTTTCGGCATCGAAGAGCGAGATCGTCTCGATCAGACCAATCTCGTCCCCGCGTGATCCTCCCTTGCCGGGCTCGCGTACCGACAGAAAGTCGTCGGGGTTGGTGATGGGAAACGCACGGATCACGGCCACTCGCTCGAAGGTCTCTTCGCTGCCGTCCTCGTTTCGAAGGGTAAGGCTGACCATTCCGCCCTCGGAGCGGAAGAAGGTGGCGTTTTGGGGAGAGAGGGGAACCGATTTGCGATGCTGGAACAGATCGATCACGGTATCGTTGATTTCGGGATTCATAGAGTTCCTTTCCCGGGTTACTGACCCGATTTAACTCTTTCCAGCTGCTCGGTCTGGAGAGTGTAGAGGCGGTAGAAGACGCCCTGCTTTTCGATCAGCTCCTCGTGAGTGCCGATCTCTGCCAGCTCGCCGTTTTCGATGGCAAGGAGATAGTCGCAGTTTTTCAGGGTGGAAAGTCTGTGGGCAATGGTGATGGTGGTGCGACCCACGATCAGACGGTCGATGGCCTCGCTGATCTGTCGTTCAGTCTCGGTATCCATGGCGGCGGTGGCCTCGTCCAGGATCAGCAGGGAGGGGGAAAGCAGCAGTGCGCGGGCGATGGAGATCCGTTGCCGCTCGCCGCCGGAGAGAGATCGGCTTCCGCCGCCCACCACGGTCTGATAGCCCTCGGGAAGTGCCATGATGAAATCGTGCGCACCTGCCGCGCGCGCAGCGTCGATGACCTCTGCCATAGAGGCGTCGGGGCGTGCGTAGCGGATGTTTTCGGCAATGGTTCCGCGGAAAAGGAAGATCTCCTGAGAAACGATGGCAATATTGCGTCTCAGATCGGCAATGCGGATCTTCTTGATATCGGTGCCGTCGATGGTGATGGAGCCGCTGACCACGTCGTACATACGCAGGATCAGATTGGCGATGGTGGACTTACCCGAGCCGGTGTGTCCCACGATGCCAACGTGATCTCCCGCCTTGATCTCGAAGGACATATCCTTCAAAATGGTACGGCTGGGATTGTAGTGGAAATACACCTTATCAAAAGTGATCTTTTCACAGATTGCGGGAAGCTCCACCGCATCGGGAGCCTCCTGAATATCCGAAACGGTGTCCAGCGTCTCGAACATACGGGATGCGGCGTTGTTGGTTTCGGTCAGCAGATTGGTGAAGGTGGAGAAGAAGTTCAGGGGGGTGAAGATCATGCCGGTGTAGCCGAGGTAAGTGGTGAGCTCACCGTAGGTCATATGCCCGCCCATCACCTCAATACCGCCAAAGCCCCAGATGGCCTGGCTGGACATACCGATCAGAAGACCCACGACAGGGAAGGTGGTCAGCGCGATCAGATTGGTGTGGAGATTGATATCGGCTAGCCGCTTGGCGTACCTACTGAACCGTCCCGCTTCCTCGTCCTCCTTGGCGAATGCCTTGACCACGCGCACGCCGGTGAAGGAGTCGCTCATCATGGTGTTGAGGGCGGAGGAGCGTCGCCAGCTGATGGAATGAGAATGCCACAGCTTGGGCAGCATTTTCTTGAAGATGAGGATGATGATGGGAACCGGCACGAAGACGATCAGCGTCAGTTTCCAGTTGATCGTAAAGAGGAAGATGGAAAGTCCGATAAAGTTCAGGCTGTGGATGATCAGCTGGGGAACGCCGTTCAGAAAGAAGTTGCGGATTCGCATAGCGTCGGTGTTGACGCGGCTTTGCAGACGACCGGTAGGATTCTGATTGAAGTAAGAGAAGGAGAGCTTTTGCAGAGCGGAGAAAACGTCCTTCTTCATGGTCGCAACTACGCGATGTGCCATAGCGGCAGTCGCGCGGCTTTGCAGAATGCCGATGATCAGCGATACGATCGCAAGGCCGAAGATAATGCCCACGACGATAAAGAGAGCTTCCATGCTGTGATAGCGGCCGGTGATCATCTCGCCCGCTTCGTTGTAGGAGGGGCTGCTGATGACCTGGTCAAAGAGCAGCTTGCCGCTGAGGATAGGCGACAGCAATGCAATGCCGGATGTTGCTACCAGACAGGCAAGTACGGTAATAAACTGCCACTTGAAGGGTCTGAAGTATCCCAAAATGCGAGGGATCGTTCCTTTTTTTGCCGTGCAATGATCGCAGACCTTGCGATAGGGATTCTTATAAGGCCTGCCGCACTTGGGACATTTGGTGTTGAATTGCTCGAAGAGGGGATCTTCTGCCGTGATCTCCTCGCCGCGGAGAGAGCGTTCCCAGATCTGCAGGAAAGCCGCCAGACGGCTCTTGCAGGCGTTAGTGCATCCACCCAGCGGAAAGGTATAAGCGGTGGCAAGGACGGCCTCTCTTGCGCTCTCGTCGGCATCAACAGGGACAGGATCGTTGGTGCGGCGAACCAAAAGACGGCAGGAGGCGTCGTAATTATCGATGTAAGGCGAGTGGAGACAATCCAGCGACCATTGCTCGATCTTCTCGGAGCCTTCCGTAACGCGGTACAGCATTCGATTCGGGATCGATAACAGCAGCCAAACGCTTCCGAATTTTCCGTCCGGAGCAAGATCCAGCGATAGAGCGGCGGTAAGAGAGTCCTCCGAAACGCCGCTATCAGACAGTGCTGACAGAACGGTCTTGGTGGGATTAGATAAAGGTAACATATAAAACTCCATAAAATCGGAAGGAAAGCGGATAATGATGGATTAATGCGGATTTAGCAGAGCCCGTATTCTTTCGCCAGCTTTCGTAAGGCGGGAAGGGATCGTTTGATTTGTTCGGTAGTGACGCAATAGGAGATGCGCACGTATCCGCCCACGCCAAAGTCATCGGAGGGAACCAACAGCAGCTCGTGCTGCTTGGCACGCTCGTAAAACGCATACGCATCGGGCTCGGGGGATTTCATAAAGAGATAAAAAGCACCGTCGGGGGGAATGCACGCAAAGCCGTACTCGGTCAGTGCGGATAAAAGCAGATTGCGGTTCTCGATATAGACCGAGAAATCCGAATGATCGGTAGTGCACTTGGCAGCAACCGCCTGGAACAGGCTGGGAGCACAGACGAAGCCCAATGACCGTCCTGCACCGCACACCGCTGCAAATACCTCGCCCCGATCCTCCATCGTGGGAGAGAGGGCAATATAACCGATGCGCTCGCCGGGCAGAGAGAGGGATTTGCTGTAGGAATAGCAGACAACGGAATGATCGTAGTAGCAGGGAAGATAGGGAACCTGTGCATCGCTCCAGACCAGCTCGCGGTAGGGCTCGTCCGAGATCAGATAGATGGGCGCACCAAACTCATTGCTCTTGCGCTTCAGTAGAGTGGTGATCTGCTCGATCACTTCAGTACTGTACACCGCACCGGAGGGATTGTTGGGGGAATTCAGGATGATCGCCTTCACGTTCGGCGTCAGCTTCGCCTCCAGATCGGCAAGGTCGGGGAACATTCTGTCATCGGGAGCGATAGGCGTCAGCTTGCCGCCTGCGTTTTCGATAAAGGTGCGGTATTCGGGGAAATAGGGCACGGGAACCAGCACCTCTTCACC
Source organism: Clostridia bacterium (assembly GCA_017453085.1). GTDB lineage: Bacteria > Bacillota > Clostridia > Oscillospirales > CAG-272 > CAKSQF01. The sequence continues at coordinate 363 of JAFTKV010000123.1, read as the reverse complement.
GGGGAGCAGCAACGCCTTCAGGGTGATGGTCAGCGAGGCGGCGGCACCTGCGGTCATATAGATGCAATCGGGAGTAGAGGGAACGCCGAATCGCTCCTTGATAGAAGCAGCAATGGCAGAGCGTGCCTGCATACTGCCGGGGGCGGAGGTATAGCCGTGGAGTGCGATGGGATCGGTCTCGGCAAGAGCCGTACGGATCGCATCGGCTACCGACTCGGGCGCAGGTACACCGGGATTGCCCAGACTGAAGTCAAACACTTGGTCAGCGCCGATCTCCGCCTTTCGGCGGTTGCCGTATTCGAAAATAGCGCGGATGATAGAGCCCTGTCTGCCCAGAGCAAGCATTTCTTGAGAGATCATTTT
>JAFTKV010000018.1 GCA_017453085.1 Clostridia bacterium | reverse complement strand
TCCTCCAGGATCATCGCACGCATCATGGGTACGCCTGCGCTGTAGCCCTGCCAAGCGGTGGTGTAGAGGTAGGGATAGAGGGAGTAGCGGATGTGGAGATTTTCCTTCAGCGTTTCCTGTGCGGTGGTATCAAAGGTCCAGGGCTCGCGGCCGTCGTGACCGTGGGTACGCATCAGACCGGACCACGCACCGAATTCCGCTACCCAGCGGGTATAGAGCTCGTCGGTGGGACGGGTCTTGAAGCCGCCAAGGTCGCTGGAGGTCGCCCAATAGCCGATCAGACCGGTGTCGATGTGATAGCCGATCTGGTATGCCAGATCCGACTCGGAGGCATCGATATCGCCCGACCAAGCGGTGGCAAAGTGATGTCCCGCATAACTGCCGCGGGTCATGAACATGGGACGGTTCTCGTCGGTATATGCCTTCCACGCTTCGTATGCGCCCAGCGCGGCAAATACGGGAGCGGTGTTGGAGCCCAGCACGTCAAACTCGTCCGGCCAGAAGAAGTCGCCGTAGCCGGTGGTGATGACGCTGTCCATATAGGACTTCACCCATTTGTCGGAGTAGGGAGGCTTGAACAGCTTGTCACCGCCCGATGCCTCGGGAGTGCCTGCGTTGTTGTGGAGGCCTACGTGGAAGCCCAGTGCCCGCGCTTCTGCAAACATCGCGGCAATATCGGGGAACTTGGTGGTGTCGTTGCTCCACATCTGGTTGCCCCATTTCTGACCTGCGGAATAGTTGGGGCGGGTCACGCTGACGTTGCCACGCCAGCCGTAGTCAAACACGTAGACGTCGCAGGGATAGCCGTCGTCCCGCAGGCGATGGAGCCACTGCAGAAATTCTGCCTGAGTAGCGTTGTCGTTGCCGTATTTGGAGAGCATGAAGCCCAGTGCCCACTTGCCGTAGAGCTCCATACGTCCGGTAATCTCGGCATACTCGTTGAGGATGGTTTTGAAGTCGGGGCCGTACATGAAGAAGTAGTCCAGATAGCCCTCGGTCTCAAAGCCGCCGCCCTTTTTGAAGAAGGTGGTGTCCTCGCTGATGGTGTTCAGGAACACGCCGTAGCCGACGGTGCTCATAAAGAAGGGAGCAACCACCCGTCCGTGGGACATGGTGAACTCGGAGAAGTCCTGATTGTAGCGGTTCAGGCTTGCCCGTCTGCCGTGATCGCCCGAGCCGAAGCCGAAAATGCCGCCGGCATTTTTAGTACCCTCGGTCTTGCGGACGCCTACGGTGGAGCCGTTTTGGTAGATGCCGTCCTTGCTGTCCTTGGAGAGCAGATTGCCTTCCGGATCATAGACCTCCACACGGAAGGGGGACTTGTAGATCTTCGCCTCGATTTCCTCGGTGCGGATGACGGTAGCACCGTCCGCCTCGGTGACCGAGTGGAGAACCTCGCCGAATACTTCTTTTTGCACCATGTAATACTCGGGATCCTCGGGACGGTAGCCGTCGTCTCCGTCAGCGGAGTACTGGATCCGCAGGGTGCGGGGGGAGCAGAGCGTGACCGACAGCTGCTGGTTGTCAGCGTCGATCAGCAGGGTGTTTCCCGTCTCCTCCACGTCGGGGGGAAGCTCCTCCGGGGGGACGGAGGTGGTGAGGTCGGGTGCTTTGGTAGTAGATGCGGTAATAGCTGCGGTGGATGTTGACGGATCAGTCATGTCAGCCTCCTGTTGAGAAGTGCAGGCGGCGATCGTGGGGAGCAGGAGCGCTATGCTCAGCCCCATTGCCATCGCTTGCAGGATCTTTTTCATAGGATTGTCCTCCTTAGAGATAGTGTCTATATTATAGCAGATTCATTGTATAATGTGAATGGAAGAAGCGGCGGAATACCGATGTTTCATTGTAAAAAACGCTAATTCGTCGCAACGGTTGATGATTTCTTCGGATGGACTTGACAAGCTGCTGATTATCTGCTATACTGTGAACAGATGTTCTTGTTTTGAAAGGAGCGCAGAAAATGGATCTTCTTGCAACTCTCAATCCCGCCCAGATCGAGGCGGTGACCGCAACCGAGGGCTACGTGCGAGTCATCGCAGGTGCAGGCACGGGAAAGACCCGAGCCCTCACCCACCGCTTTGCCTATCTGGTGAACGAAGTGGGCATCCTCCCCGGCAATATCCTCTGCGTGACCTTCACCAACAAGTCTGCCAACGAGATGCGCCAGCGGATCCACACCCTCACGGGGGACAGCGACACCGGCTATATCTGCACCTTCCACAGCCTTTGCGTCAGCATTCTGCAGGAGGACAGCCACGCCGTAGGCTATCCGAAATCCTTTCTGGTGCTGGACAACAGCGATATCGACGCTATGCTGGCCATCATCTACGAGGAGCGGGGGCTGACCCTGCGGGATATGACCTTCTCCAACGCCCGTGATATGATCGAGATCAAAAAGCTCTTCGAGATCCCCGACTATTACCGTGATCTCATCGGCTTCTCGCTGGACGAGCTGAAGGAGAAGTACCTTGCCGCAAGCCGTCCCTCAGATATCATCTTTTACGGCTATCTCTACCAGCAGAAGAAGTGCTTCGGGCTGGATTACAACGATCTGATCAAATTCTCCCTCTATATCTTCGAAGAAAACGCCGAGATTCGCCAAAAATGGCAATCCCGTCTGGAATACATTATGATCGACGAGTATCAGGACATCGACGAAATCCAATTCCGTCTGATGAAGGTGCTTTGCGACTATCATAAAAACCTGTTTGTCGTCGGCGATCCCGACCAAACCATCTACACCTGGCGTGGGGCATCCCTACGCTATCTGATGGAGTTTCCGAACGCATTTCCCGGCACCCGCACCATTATGATGATGCAAAACTACCGCTCCACCCCCGAGATCTTGGCGGCGGCGAATGATCTTATTGCCCACAACAGGCGGCGGATTGAAAAAAATCTTATCCCCACACTCCCAAGTGGGGAGAAACCGCTCTGGCATCACGCCCCCACCCAGGAGGATGAGGCACGCTGGATCGCAAAACAGTGCAAGCAGCTCCACGAGGCAGGCACGCCCTGGCGGGAGATGACCCTCCTGTACCGTGCCCATCACGTCACCCGCACCATCGAGGACGTGTTCCTGAAGGAGGAGATCCCCTACACCGTTTACAGCGGCGCCGGCTTCTACGATCGCACCGAGATCAAGGATGCGCTGTCCTATCTGCGAATGATCGCCCTGAAAGACGATCTCTCCTTCCTGCGCATCGCCAACCGCCCCAAGCGAAACCTGGGTCAGCGGCGAATGAAGTTCCTCAAAGACTACGCCGAAAAAGAAGGCTGTACCCTCTATGAAGCCCTTGTGCGCAGCGTGGAGGACGAGGTCTTCAAGGGCACGCAAGCCAAGCGATTCATTGCCCTCATCGAGGAGTTGGCCGCCGATTACGAGGGCAAGCCCATCTCCGAGGTGCTGTCGGCACTGCTCAACCGCAGCGGCTACGAAACCATGCTCCGCACCGAGGGCGCGCAAAGCCGTTTGGACAATCTCGCTGAGCTGACCCAAGCGGTGTACGAATACGAAACCACCTGCGGCGAGGAGTGCACGATGGAGCATTATCTCTCCCACGTGGCACTGATGACTGCTACCGACCGGGAGGGCGGCGATCGGGTGAAGCTGATGACCATCCACACCGCCAAGGGCCTGGAGTTCCCAAACGTTTTCCTCTGCGGACTCACCGAGGGGATCATCCCCTCCAAGAAGACCCGCACGCTGGAGCAGATGGAGGAGGAGCGGCGGCTTGCCTTCGTTGCCCTCACCCGTGCGGAGCGTCGGCTCTTCCTCACCGATGCCGAAGGGCGCAATTTCGACGGCTCGCCCCGCTATCCCTCCCGCTTCGTGCTGGATATTGACCGCACTCTGCTGGACGTCACCGAGGAGCCACGGGAGCGGCTGGTCCACGACGCCCGCAATTACATCGCCCTTGCCGATCTTACCCTCACCGATGGGGATAGCGAGGTCTACCCCGTCGGCACCCGTGTGCGCCACCGCATCTTCGGAGCAGGGAAGATCGAAGAAGTGGATCTGTCCAAAGCGGTGTACGTGGTGCAGTTTGAGGGTATGCGCACGCCCAGAAGTATTTCATTTCGGGTGAAAATGGAGAAGATGTAAAAAGTTTCACCATTCCTATTGACGATCAAATGATTTTGTGTTATAATGAAAACACAGTAATCTGCCAAATGGAAAGAGGATCAAGATGAAACGCACGCAAAACCGTAAATCCCGAAAGCCCAAGCGTCGGTCGTGGGGCTTGGTCGTAGGGATTCTGCTGCTGATCGTGGAAGGGCTCGGACTGCTGTTTGTGATTGGATCTCCCTCGCTGAGAGCGTTTCGGAGCAGCCCTTGGTTCGATTATCTGCTCGTATCGGCACTGACGCTTCCCGCGGGATGGTATGTTTGGATCTGCAAACGGAAGGAGCCGCTGATCGACCGCATCATCGCCTCGATCCCTCTGCTTTACTTGTGGAGCAGCTTCATTCCCATGGCGGGGCGGATCCGTCTTTTGCTGTGGACGGTGGTTCTGTTGGGGATGATCGGATGTTGCCTCTATTTGTACTATCTGAATCAGAGGGTACGCAGCTGCAAACTGATGAAGTTCGCAGGGGTAGAAGCGTTATTGATGGGAGTGGGGTATATGATATGCGTATCCATCTATTCGCTTGAGGACGGACTATTCTGCCTTCAGACCTTATTACCCGCTATCGTCGCAGCCATTCTGGTTGCCGTCATTACGGTGATGCTGATCGCCTCCGGATGGCTGATCTTGATGGATGATCGCCTGTCCGAGCGGATCCTCTGCGTGAGCATTGCATCCGTATTAACCCTTTTTCTGACCGTGACCACCGTGCTGCACCTCAATTATGCCCTCGAATTTGACGAGCCGACCATTTTCGCTGCCTGCGTAACCGAGAAAAAGTCTACTCATAGCCCCAGAGGAGGCAGCACGTACTATCTGATTTTCGATGTGAACGATACCAAAGTTGAGCTGATCGTTTCAGAATCTGAGTATCAGGAAGTGGAGATCGGGGACGACTACACTCTCGCATATTTCGAAGGAGCTTTCGGCATACCGTTCTATTTTGCGGGTGAATAACAGAAAAGAAGCAGTGCCCCTCGGGGGTACTGCTTTTTTGTGCGCCCGAAATTGAATGTTTTGTGATAATTCTGTGAAGTTTCTTGACTATGGAAGAAAATGATGATATAATATCATTGATAACTGTACCGAACCCATCCCGATCCTCCGTACATAGACAGGACTGAAAAGGAGAACCAAGGAATGAAGGACAACAAAAAGCTTATCGCAGTACTGGCAGGCATTCTGTTGCTTTTACTTATTTGCAGCATTGCACTTGCGTTGACCATGTGCAGCAGCGGCGATGTTGGGACGTCCCCAACGCTCTCTTCGACGGAGCAGACTACCGAAGGGATCATTGCCGCAACCACCAAGGGCGCAACCTCTGCAGCAGAGGGTAGCACGGCTCCCGACGGCACAACCGGGGGAGAGGGCAGCCACACGCCCGTGACCGACGTGACCACGGCTGATTCCGAAGAGGTGTCGGCAACAATCACGCAGACCGACGGCGGCAATCCCCCCATTACTACTACCAAACCAAGTGGCGGAAGCACTCCCACTACGACAACTGCAAGTGGCGGAAGCACTCCCACTACGACAACCGCAAGCGGTGGGAATGCTCCTTCTACTACCACCACAACCGGCGAAAATACGCCCGCTACCACCACCAAGAACAGCGGCGGCAGTATCACGCCCGTGACGACCACTACTGCGAATACAAATACGCAGACGCCGCCCTCCGAAGAGACCGATTCCATCGACGGGCTGACCATCACCTATATTTCGGGCACCAAGGACGCCTATATCATCTCGGGCAATACTGTTACCTTTACCGCGGTTAGCGAGAAAACGGTCTATGCCATCTCAGGCAAGCTGGATGGCAACGTGGTGATCGACGTGGGCGACGGCTACAAATTCGATCTGGAGCTGACCGGCGTTACCATCACCTCAAACACGACCTCTCCCATCACGGTGCTCAGCGGCGATGAGGTGTCGATCACGGCGAAAAACGGCACGAATAATTATATCTACGACAACCGTGCGGCGGTTGCTGAGGACGACACGACTCAGTATGCGGCGGCGATCTATTCTATAGTGGATCTGGAGATCTGCGGCAAGGGCGCGCTGACCGTGGAATCCAAGCAGAACAAGGGCATCCACACCAAGGATGACCTGACCGTGAAGAATCTGACCCTGTCGGTCACCTGCACCGACAACGCCCTCAAGGGCAACGACAGCGTGACGGTGGAGAGCGGTACCACTACCCTCATCGCCACCGCAGGCGACGGCATCAAAACCGACAACACCGATATCTCCGACAAGGGCAATCAGCGAGGGAACGTCTCCATCCTGGGCGGAACTCACAATATCTACGCCGCCTGCGACGGGATCGACGCCGCGTATAACGTAGTCATCGACGGAGATGGAACGGTGGTGAATATCTACACGGATAAATACTCCGAATACTCGCAGGAGGTCACGGCTACCGCATCGGCGCTTTACTATCTGCGGTATAACAGCCAAAACTACAGGTTTTCGGTGAAATACGTTTACGCCGACGGCAGCGTGGAATGGGTGAATGCGGAGTACCATTCCTCCGTACGAGGCGGACGAACGACCTACTATTACTACACGGTTCCCAAGAAGGCAGATGCTGCCAAACTGACGGTTTACGCCTACAACAGCTCTCAGGCCCAAGGACAAGACGGCAGTTATTACTCCGCCTCCTCTCAGTTGTCTTTGAACGACGCCTACGATACATTGGCACTCTCCAATCGAAACGGCTCTCTGTCTGTGAGCTGGACCAATTACACCACCTCTTCCCAAGGGGGCGGCGGCTGGCCGGGCGGCGGAGGCATGAACGACGGCAACGCCGACAAGGGCGACTACTCCACCAAGGGCATCAAGGCGGGCAATGAGATCATGATCAGCGGCGGCACCGTGAATATTGAAGCTTATGACGACGCTATCCACGCCAATGGCGGTACGACGCTGGAAAACGGATCTACCTCCACCGGTAACGTGACCATCTCCGGCGGCACGCTCACTCTCTTCAGCAACGATGACGGCATCCACGCCGACGGCACGCTGACTGTCTCGGGAGGAACCGTGAAAGTGACCGGCAGCTACGAGGGGCTGGAGGGGAACAACGTCCGCATCAGCGGCGGCGACGTTTCGGTGATCTCCAAGGACGACGGGATCAATGCGCCTGCCACCTCGGGCGAGGCGATCGTCCTTTCGGGCGGCAAGCTGTATATTTACGCAGGCGGCGACGGCATTGACTCCAACAGCCGCACCTCTTACAGTGGCATCGTCTTTTCCGGCAGTAAGGTTGTGGTGATCTGCACCTCCGGCGGCAACTCTGCCATCGACACTGAGCAGGGCTATAAGTACACCGCAGGGCAGGTGATTGCTCTCATGCCCTCCGGCGGTATGACCAGCGAGGCGACTCACTGTCAGAACTTCAGCTCGGTAGCAACCAGATCCTCCCTGTCGCTGACCACGGGCAAGTACCTGAACGTCACCGTATCAGGCAGCACCGTAGCATCGGTGAAGATGCCCACGAGCATGAATTCTGCCGTGGCGATCTATCTGGGCAGCAGCTCCGCCACCTTTGCATCAGCCACCTCTGCCGCAGGCACGGTCAATGCCGACGGCGTGTATTGGAAATAATGATCAAAAAACACGGATTTTTGACAAGTCCGTGTTTTTTGCGTGAATGCGATTGACATTCTGCGGCAGATTTGATATAATGATCTGTAATTTGAGTTATTCTGCGACAGGGAGGTGATTGGGTGAAAGGTCTGTCCGACAGCCATCCGATAGTGGCTGCTGCTTATTTTGTCGCACTTCTGATCGTGGCGATGTTCGTCTGGAATCCCGTGGTGCAGCTGCTGGCGATGGTCGGCGGAATCTTCTACTGCCTTTCTCTGCACGGAGCAGGGAAGACCTTGCGGGATCTGGGCTTCTTCCTCCCTTTTTTCTTGCTGATCGCCCTGACCAATCCTCTGTTTTCCTCCCAAAGCGGTACCACCGTCCTATGCAGGCTGTGGCGGCTGGAGATCACCCTGGAGGCTCTGCTTTACGGCATCGGGCTGGCGCTGATGGTGGTGGGGGTCATGCTCTGGTGCAAGTGTATGACCGCCGTGCTCACCGAGGATAAGCTGCTCTGCCTGTTCGGAAGGGTAGTTCCCAAGCTGGCGCTGATCCTCAGTATGTCCCTGCGGCTGATCCCGCTGTTTTTGCGGCGGTTCAGACAGGTGAGTGCTGCCCAACGTGCCGCCGGTATGACGGCAGGCAAGGCAGGTTGGTTGGCACGGGTCAAAACCATGGGCAGAGTGCTCACCGCCACGCTGGCCTGGTCCATGGAGCACGCCATGGAGACCGCATCCTCGATGAAGGCAAGAGGCTACGGCCTTTCCGGGCGCAGCAGCTTCTCGGTCTTCCGCTTTGACCGCAGAGATGCCCTTCTGCTGACCCTGATCCTGCTGCTGCTCGCCCTTTGTATAGGGGGCGTTGCGCTGGGACAGGTTGAATACGACTATTATCCCACCCTCGGTGTCCTCGGCACCGATCCGTTTGAGCTGACTGCCTATTGCGCATTCGGCATATTGGCATTTTTGCCCTTTAGCTTGCAAGTAAAGGAGGCGATCCTATGGAGATACTGCAGATCGAAAATCTGAGCTTTCGCTATCCCAAGGCGGAGCACAACGCGCTGACCGACGTGACCCTGTCGATCAACAGAGGCGAGCTGGTGGTCGTCTGCGGACAGTCAGGCTGCGGCAAGACTACGCTCCTGCGACTGTTGAAGAAAGAGCTTGCGCCTGCAGGGGAGCAGGTCGGCTCGGTGCGCTACTGCGGGACACCTGTCGGCGAGCTGGAGGATCGCACCTCTGCCGCAGAGATCGGCTTCGTGATGCAGGATCCCGAAAGCCAGATCGTTACCGACCGTGTCTGGCACGAGCTGGTCTTCGGTGCGGAGAATCTGGGCATTCCCTCGGACGTGATCCGCCGCCGTGCGGGAGAGCTGGCTTCCTATTTCGGGATCGACGGCTGGTTCCGCCGAACCACCGACACGCTGTCGGGCGGCCAGAAGCAGCTGTTGAATCTGGCATCGGTGACCCTCCTGCAGCCGAAAGTGCTGATCCTGGACGAGCCGACGGCACAGCTGGATCCCATTGCCGCTGCCGAGTTTATGAACACCCTGCAACGGCTGAACCGACAGCTGGGGCTGACCGTCATCCTGTCGGAGCATCGGCTGGAGGAGGTATTTCCCAGCGCCGACAAGATCCTGCTGATGGACAAGGGGAAGGTGC
>JAFTKV010000122.1 GCA_017453085.1 Clostridia bacterium | reverse complement strand
GGTGGTGGACGGCGGGACATATCACCCGCAGGCTCTGCCCTTGCATTCCGCCAAAGAAACTTTTTGAAAAAAGTTTCTTTGGAATCTTCAAAAACTTCTTTGAAGCCGACGAATACTCGTCGGCTATTTTGGATTTACGCCGCCGCCAGCCAAGGAAGATGGGGTAAGAGTCTGAGAGAGGGGAAGAAAACTTCGGCGTCTGAGATGGTGTCTTCCCCTCTCTCAGATCGCAATTCGGCTTTGCCGAATTGCTTCCTTAGAGTCTCACAATCGACCTTCGCTATGCGAACAGTTAATCTCTTATACCTCGGGGATCTCGATCTCGATCTCGTGACCGCAGTTAGAGGACTTCACGATACCGTCAATGATCGCCTGGTTGTAGAGGATCTGAGAGGAAGGAACGGGAGAAGTGCCGCCGTTCTTGATCGCATCCAGGAAGTTGCGGATCTTGTAGTAGAACTCGCCCTCGCGGGTGTTGTTCAGCATGGGGATCTCCCAGCAAACCTCGGTGGTGGTGTTAGGCAGGGTGCGGTAGACCTTCATGGGGCCGCCGATGGAGCCGTTCCAGCACTCGGTGGAGGGGATGCGCAGACCGCCCTTGGTACCCAGGATCAGGGTATCGCCTGCGGTGTCCATATTCATTGCCCAGGAAATACGGAAGTCCAGAATGATGCCGCCCTCCAGACGGATGAAGCCTGCGGCGAAATCGTCCACGCCGAAGAGATCAGCGTATTCAGCGGGCTTGTTTTCAGCGGTCCAGTAAGCGGGATCCTTGCCGAAGAAATCGGACTTGTAGCCGGTAACGGTCAGAGGCTTGGGATAGCCCACTGCGTTCAGCACCATGTCCAGAGAGTAGCAGCCGATGTCCGCCATTGCGCCGATGCCTGCGGTCTTCTCCTCGATGAAGGAGGTGCCGAAGGGTGCGGGAATGCCGCGACGGCGTCCGCCACCGGTCTGGATGTAGTAGATCTTACCCAGCTCGCCGGACTGAACGAACTTCTTCAGCATCTGCATATTGGGGTTGAAGCGAGGCTGGAAGCCGATAGAGAGGATCTTGCCGCTCTTCTTCTCGGCGCGCATAACCTCAACCGCTTCCTCGGTGGTAACGGTGAAGGGCTTTTCCAGCAGAACGTTTACGCCGTGCTCCAGCGCGTCGATGGCACAGGGAGCGTGCTGCTTGTTGTAGGTGCAGATAGTAACGGCGTCCAGGTCGGGGATCGCCTCCAGCATCTCGTGACCGCTCAGGTAGCAGGGCACGTCAGGGAAGCCCCAATCGGTCATGAACTTCTTTGCCTTGCCGGGGACAAGGTCAGCTGCGCCGACGATCTCTACGTCGGGCATCTTCTTCAGCTCGTTCATATGAGAGCCTGCAATCCAACCGGTACCGATGATACCTACTTTTAATTTTTTGTTGGTGTCGATCACATTCTCAGAATGATCTTCTTTGAACGCATCCAGATTGCTGATTGTCTTTTCTGCCATAATAAAAATCTCCTTTAGGAAAATAATTTATACATATTGACTTTTTGCATAGTATTCCGTATAATTATTATAGCGCAAGACAAAGGGCGGTCTCTACCATAATATTGACCCCCACTTGAACAATATTTACTTTTTGGTGACAAATCATGCATAACGAACGAGTACGCCAAAATCTGGCGGATATTCACGCATTTCTTTCCTATACCCTTCCCGTCGGTCATACCGATAAGCTTTGTGAGATTCACTATCACGACGAGATCGAGCTGCTTCTCGTCACGGGCGGCAAGCTGGGCTGTTATATGGACGGCGATCCTCTCATCGCATCGGCAGGACAGGTAATTTTCGTAGACTCCCGCGTCCCCCACTTTACCAAAGCGGAGAGCGTGGACTGCTCCTATATCCTGTTCCAGTTCATCCCCGATGATTTTGAGCCGGGCAACCGCAGCGGCCGCTCTGCCGCCCAGCCTCTTTATCAATTTGCCCGTTCCGGCGGACAGTCTGCCCATCTGATTGAGGATGAAACGGTGGTTACCGCCATCGAAAACATCTGGGCGGAGTATTCTGCCCGCAAAGAGGGGGCCGGCAAGTTCATTCTTGCCGGGCTATATTACCTCATCGGATGGCTGGAGCGCAGCGGCTATCTATCGGGCGTTGATCTTCCCGACGATCAGGCGGTACAAAAGCTGCTCCCGGCATTGGACTATATTGACCGCTACTACGGCAAGCAGGAGCTGTCGCTGGAAACGGTGAGCGACGTTTTAGGGCTGAATCCCACCTACTTCTGCCGTCTCTTCAAGCGCACTACCGGTCACGGATTCACCGAATATCTCAACTTCGTGCGGGTAACCAAATCGGAGGAGCTTTTGCAAAACACCTCCATGAGCATTCTGGACATCTCGCTGGAGGTGGGCTTCTCCTCGGTCTCCTACTACAACCGCGTCTTCAAGAAAATGAAAAACTGCACCCCCTCGGTCTACCGATCGGCGCAGTATTCAGCAATGTAAAGCCGCAAGCAAGATCCCCCGACCATCGTCGGGGGATCATTTTATCATATTATTTTTTCATTTCCATAGACGGCAGGAATTCATATCCCGCTTTCTTGTAAACGTGTACGGCCATTTCGTTTTCCGCTTCCACTTCCAAGCGAAACACTGCATTGGGATATTGCTCCTCAATGTACCGCAAGAATCTGCTTCCGATTCCCAAATCACGGTATTCGCTTTTCACGAAAACATCCTCGATCCAGATGCAGGGCTTGCCGAATTCCGTGGAAAAGCTCTTGGCGACCATCGCATAGCCCTGGACCGCGCCGGATTCTTCCATTATATAGCCTTCCAGATAGGGGCTGCCGCTGACGCAGGCTTCCATATCGGCGGTAAAAAT
>JAFTKV010000121.1 GCA_017453085.1 Clostridia bacterium | reverse complement strand
CGATTACATTTGAACAGGAGGACATAATGAATAAAATCATTGACAGTAAAGAAGCCCTTAAGCTCTTGATTTTAATTCTTATTACTTCTTTGCTTTTAATCTTTTTGACTCCCATTAGTCTGCTTGGGGTATTATTGAGCGGCTTGATTACCGGAAATTTCCACATCATCGGCGACTTTTGGAAATCAGGAATGATCGTGCTTCCATATTTGATTGTTACCATACTCTCGATTGTTCTAATAAAAAATTGGAGAACCTGGTTGTTGTCATTTCCTGTACAAGTCATTGTGTATTATTGTATCTTGTACTTTCAATATGATGCGATCTTTTCTCCATGGCTTATTGGAATCATGCTTATTCAAACAGTTGTCGTCGGAGCTAAAGCCCTTGGACAATGGTGGATCAAACGAAAGAATCGGGACAGAACGATAGCATAACCCCCGGTAACCCCAAGCGGGGCAGGCTCCGCCCCCTCGCCCGCATCCGCACCTACTCCGAATCTCTTCTCTCCCCCGAATCATCGGGGGAGAGTTTTTAGATATTTTCCGATTACTTGCTTTTTGCTCATTCATACAAAGTTCACAAACAAATCTATCCAATTGTATTTACAAATTGGAAATAATTCGCTACAATAAAAGCAAACTATCCTATAATGGGTAGATATTTATTTCTGCATCCAATCGTGGATGAGCATCCGTAAGGAGGTACATTCTTATGTCCACCACGCCTACCGTGGCTCCCAAAAAGGTCCTGCTGAACGCTACCTTTATCGAAGGCGAGCCCAACTCTTCCAATCTCTATCATTCCGACGACCATTTCCGCATCGAGCTGAGCCCCGGCCCCGAAATGACTTGGATCGGCCCCGCCAACACCGGTATTTCCGGCCCTCACACCCTGAAGGCTTCGGGTAAGATCAAGAACGGCGGCAAGTATTCCAAGGGCATCTTCCAGAATCTGGAGATCCCCGTGGGCCCCGATACCACGCTGAAGTACCACGTCTTCCCTGCTATGCACGGCAAGCACTACGACCACAACTACACTCAGATGTACTTCTGCTTCGACCTGCTCTTCACCGACGGCACCCAGCTGTCCGAAACCGGCGCGGTGGATCAGAACGGCACTCCCTTTACGCCCGTTGCACAGGGTCAGTCCCGCATCCTCTATGCGAACCAGTGGAACCAGGTCATCTGCCGCATCGGCGAGGTGGCCTCGGGTAAGACCATCCAGAAGGTCATCCTCAAGTACGATAAGCCCACCGGCAAGGGTGAGTTCGTCACCTACTTCGACGATTTCTCCATCTACGATCAGGCTCCCACCGAATATACCCGTCCCTGCCACTACGTGAACACTCTGCGCGGCACTAACGACTCCCCCGCCTTCTCCCGCGGTCTGACGACCCCCGCGATCTGCACGCCCCAGGGCTTCAATATGTACGCTCCCTGCACCAATCACGGCGGCAACAAGCACTACGACTATTTCTCCCGCACGCTGGACTCTATCTCCATCTCCCACGAGCCCTCCATCTGGATCGGCGACCGCGGCACCTGGCAGTTTATGATCAACACCAGCCGCAACGCCGCAGAGGACAAGGCCTTCTCCACTCACACCCAGAGAAACTTCTTCTCCCACGAGGACGAGGTCGCGCTAGCGCACTACTACTCGGTGCTCTTTGGCGCAAACGGCGGTGACGCAGCGAGCTCCAAGCTGGAGATGACCCCCACCAGCCACGGCGTCTGCGTACGCTTCCACTATCTGCACACCAAGCGTCGCCGCTCGATCCTCTTCGACTGCCAGAACGCAGACGGCGGCATCAACTTCGGTACCGACGGCTCCTTCACCGCTTACAGCGAGCACAAGTCCAACGGCTCCGGCCGCGTATTCATCTACGGTAAGTTCAGCGTAGCCCCCATCGCCGTGAACGCAAACGGCAAATACGGCATCGCCACCTTCGGCGAGGACATCGTGGAGATGCGCTTTGCTACCTCCTACATCAGCTACGCCCAGGCAAAGAAGAACTGCGAGCTGGAGCTGATCGGTCGCAGCTTCGAGGAGATCTGCGAATCCGCTGCCGATCAGTGGGACGACGTCTTCTCCTGCATTTCCGACATCAAGGGTGCCTCCGAGGTGCAGATGGAGAACATCTACTCCGGTCTGTATTACCTGTTCAAGTACCCCAACACCGTTTCCGAAAACGTGGGCACCAACGAGGAGCCCGTCTGGAAATACCGCTCCCCCTACACCAAGAAGGTAGAGGACGGCGATATGTTCATCAATAACGGCTTCTGGGACACCTACCGTACCTGCTGGGCAGGCTACGCCCTCTTCTCTCCCGAGAAGTTCCCCGCTCTGCTGAACGGCTTTGTGAAGCACTACGAGGACTCCGGTCTGATCCCCCGTTGGTCGGCTCCCGGCGGCGTCAACTGCATGGTAGGCACCTCCTCCGACGTCATCTTCGGCGATGCCATCGCCAAGGGCGTGACCGACTTCAAGGTGCGCGCAGCTTACGAATCCTGTCTGAAGAACGCCTGCGTTTACTCCCCCAATCCTCCCGACGGCGGCCGCGAGCTGCTGGATCGCTCTATCTTCCTGGGCTACACTCCCGGCGCGCACGAGCACTTCTCCTGGTCCATGGAGGGCTACATCAACGACTACGGCATCGCCCAGATCTCCAAGTATCTGTACGAAAAGGAAGAGAATCCCGAGCAGAAGGAAAACTACCTGGCCGAGTACGAATACTTCATGAACCGTGCCAAGAATTACACCCTGCTCTTCTGGGACAACGGCGACGGCGTGAAGAACAAGTGGTTCCGCGGTCTGAATGCCGACGGTCACCATCACAAGCACAACGACCACGAGGGCAAGTTCGATCCCCTGTTCTGGGGCAACGACTTCACCGAGACCGACGCCTACAACATGGCAGTGACCGTTCCCTTCGACGGCAAGGGTCTTGCCAACCTCTACGGCGGCAAGGATGCGCTGGCCAAGAAGATCGACTCCATCTTCGAGACCTACGACATCTACCGTGGCTACGGTGCACAGGACGAGCACGGCGGCATCCACGAGCAGAGAGAAGCCCGTGAGGTAAAGCTGGGGCGCTACGGTCACTCCAACCAGCCCTCTCACCACATCATTTACATGTACAACTTCACCTCCGAGCCCTGGAAGGCTCAAAAGTACAGCCGCGACGTAACCCGCCGACTCTACAACGGCGGCAGATTCGGCCAGGGCTTCCCCGGCGACGAGGACAACGGCGAGATGTCCACCTGGTACATCTTTTCCGCGCTGGGCTTCTATCCTCTGTCTATGGGCAGCGGACAGTACGCCATCGGCTCTCCCCTGTTTGACGAGATCTCCGTCAACTACGGCGGCAACACCCTGCACATCGTTGCCGAAAACAACTCCCCCGAGAACGTCTACGTTCAGTCTCTGAAGGTGAACGGCGTGGAGATCGACCGCACCTACATCACCCACGACGAGATCAAGAACGGCGGCGAGATCGTCTTCGTTATGGGCGACAAGCCCTCCGACTGGGGCAGCGAGGCTCCCCTGTCCCTCACCGAGGGCGACGCTCCTGCGACTCCTCTGAAGGATCTGTGTGCGCCCACCATTCCCGTGGTCGTTGCCGACAAGGAAGACACCGCTGCAGTGGAGACCGACACCGTCTACACCCTGGAGAGCGAGATCGCCGCTATGGTGGATAACTCCTCCAAGACCGACGCCTCTATCGAGGATAACGGCACCATCGTCTACTCCTTTGCCGAGGCAAAGAAGGTTGAGATGCTGACCCTGACCTCCTCCTTCGAGCCCGTGACCGTTCCCAAGTTCGCCCTCTACGCTGCCGAAAACGACGGCGAGTGGGAGCTGCTCTGCTCCCGCGAGAACGTGGAGTTCGAATGGGCACAGTACACCCGTCCCTTCCTCACCGGTGCCACCAAGGCCTACAACCACTACAAGATCGTCTTCGAAAAGGCCACCGTCATCGCCGAGATCGAACTGCTGGGCAAGTAAGAGGAACGATACCAGGAACCCTTTTGAAAAAGGGTTCCTGGACCTCCCAAAACTTTTATAAAAAGCCCGCACAAATACTTGCGCGGGCGGTTTTAGTAATGACACAATCCCCTCCTTCACGGACAACCGTGGTGGAGGGGATTTCGCTATTCTTGTAGGGCGGGGGCTTGCTCCCGCCGTGAAGCGATTTGATCTGTTACTACCTCTATCGCGAACAGAGATATAATTTGCGATAATCTTTTGACGGCGGGAGCAAGCCTCCGCCCTACGTGGTATTCCCCTCAAAAGATGCAACATGGATTATTGTTATAGATGACGATAGTAGCTCTGCTCCGTGAGAAAATCACGGGCGGGACGCCAAACTGCAAAGAAATAAAGGTTTATAGCCGCAAAAGCCATCATTAGAACGAAAACCAGCCACAAAAGTACATTCTGCCAACCGTTTGTCAGAGCGGAGATATCACGGACAATGGGAAAACATTGCACCGCAAGCGCAAAGCAACATACAATCCGCCAAATCCGCACGCTCTCGTAACCACGCCATAACAATCGGTTAACGAAAATCGAAGCCAGCGACACAATCGCTAAACCGATTAAACCGATAGTCTGCACTTCACCGTTGAGGACACCGACCACAGCCAGCAGTCCAAAGCCGATGGGATCACAGCAGAGCAGAATCTTCGTCCATCGGCGCGCCCGCATCTCCTGCCGTTTGCGGTAGGCGGCTTGCAAATCCGATCGGCGCTGCGCCTCCTCGGGGGTTACGCCATCCCATACGGTCGGGCTCGGCACCGGGGGATCTATCCGGGATGCATCTTCGCTCCTCTCCCCGCCTGCCACCAGCTCTTCCACCGGCACGCCGAAGTAGTCAGCCAGTTTTTTCAGCCGCTCCAGCCGCGGGAGGGCTTCACCGTTCTCCCATTTGGAGATGGCTTTGTTGGATACTCCCACGATGGCACCCAGCTCGCTCTGAGACAGTCCACGCTCTGTGCGAAGCGCGGTGAGGTAGTTGCCAAATGCGTATTTGTCCATGGTGTGCCTCCTTGAGGGGATTTCTGTGCTTTCATTGTAGCAAACACGCCCGAAATTGTCAACCGTCGCCCTATCGAATTAAAGTGGAAATTGGTTTTTGGGGAAAATTCCGCTATCCTTGTAGGGCGGGGGCTTGCTCCCGCCGGCAAATGATTATTGCAGATTACATCTCTGTCTGCGATAGAGGTAGTAACAGATCAAACCGTTTCACGGCGGGAGCAAGCCCCCGCCCTACGTGGTTATTCGAACAGAACAACAAGAGCGCGGCAAGTATTTGCAGCGATTCATAAAAGTTTTTGGGGATTCTCAAGGACCTTTTTGAAAAAAGGTCCTTGAGCGGGTCCGGGCAGAGCCCGGTTTACTTATTCATACCCAAAGCAGCTGCGCCGATGATGCCGGCGTCGTTGCCGAGGGCGGCTTTGACGATCTTGGTCTGCTTTTTGGAGTTGCGGGCGAAGTTTTCCTTAGCCGCCTGTGCACGCAGAGGAACGAAGAGGGGATCGCCCTCGTTGCAAACGCCGCCTCCGATGCAAATGACCTCGGGCTGGAAGATGTTCATGATATTGGCGATACCGCAAGCCAGATAGGAGATGTACTCCTCGCAAACCTCGGTGCCGGCCTTGTCGCCGTGGAGCTTCATCGCGTTGAATGCGGTACGGCCGCTGATCTTGGTGATGTCGTTCTCGATCATTTCCCACATGATGGTGTCCTTGGTAGAGAGCAGCTTCTCGCGGGTCATGTTGATCAGACCGGTAGCGGAGGAGTATGCCTCCCAGCAGCCCTTTCTGCCGCAGGTACAGGGCTTGCCGTCCTTTTCGATGACGATATGACCCAGCTCTGCGCCTGCATGGTTGAAGCCGGAGTAGATCTTGCCGTCGATGACGATGCCGCCGCCTACGCCGGTGCCCAGGGTGATCATCACCGCAGAGGATGCACCTGCCGCCGCGCCTGCCAGGGTCTCACCCAGAGCTGCCGCGTTGGCGTCGTTGTCGATGTACACCTTGTCGATGCCAAGAAAGCCACGGATCTTATCCACCATGGGATAGTTCAGCATGGGGATGTTGTTGGAAAATTCTACGATACCGGTCTCGCTGTTGGCGGTGCCGGGGGAGGCGATACCGCAAGCGGCGATCTCGGAGAGAGGAATGTTGCACTCCTCGCAGAGCTTCAGGCAAAGATCCGCCATATCCTTTGCGATCTCGTCGGTGGGACGGGTGGCAAGGGTGGGCGTGCTCGCCTTCTTGACGATGTTGAACTGCTCGTCTACGATGCCGGCGGCAATGTTGGTTCCGCCAAGGTCAATACCAAAATAATACATGAAAACTACCTCGTTTCATTGATTTCGTGT
>JAFTKV010000120.1 GCA_017453085.1 Clostridia bacterium | reverse complement strand
GGCAACTGGACCGCGTATCCCGGCGGCCCCGGCAACGTACAGGCTGCTGACGTCACCGCTGCATTCGCATTTGCAGGCGGCTCCATCGTGGGCAAGACGGTTCACCAGCGCATTGAGGTGGACGGCAAGGTGATCAAGACCTACTTCGGTGCAGATGCTGACAATCTGACACGGGCCAATACCTACACCCACTGCTCCAATATTCCCCTTTCCAATATCGGCGTGCGCCAGTCCAGCGCAGCAGGCGCTGACTACGAGGTTGCCCGTTACGACAATATCGTAATCCGCGACGCAGACGGCAAGGTGATCTTCGAGACCGATTTCTCCGGCGAGAAGAGCAACTTTGCAGGCTCTGCACAGGTCACCCTGCAAAACGGTATGCTGAAGGCAGGCTCGGTAGAGGCATTGGGCGAGCACATCGCTTACCTCTCCACCTCCGATTCCATGCCCGCTTTCCGCAAGCCCATCACCGTGGGTAGCGGTCTGGTTTCCGCTAAGCTCTACACCGCAGGTCTGGGCGTTTACGAGGCCTATGTCAACGGCGAGCGCATCGGCAGAAAGTATGCCGACGGCACCGTGGAGTACGTTGAGCTGAAGCCCGGCTTCACCGAAATGGCCGACCGCAAGTTCTACAACTCCACCGACATCACCTGGATGCTGAAGGAAGGCGAAAACGTCCTCTCCGCAGTAACCACCAACAGCTGGTGGAGCGACCAGGCAGCCGGCAGATACGGCAAGAACCCCGCATTCCTGGCCAAACTGATCCTCACCTACGCTGACGGCTCTACCGAGACCGTAGTGACCGATACCTCCTGGAAGACCGCCAAGGAGAGCGCAGTCGTCTTCGCCGACATCTACACCGGCGAGACCTACGACGCAAGAGTGGACCAGTCCTGGATGTAGCCCGGCTACGACGACGGCACATGGGCAGCCCCCGTGGTCAACAAGGAATTTTCCGGCACCATCTGCGCATGGATGGGCTCCCCCATCACCGTCAGAGCGGATCGGAACCGCGATCCTCAGTCTGTCACCGTTTACCAGGGCGCGACCGGTGCAAACGGCAACCAGTACGGTAAGATCAACGTGCTGAAGACCTACGGCGACGAGTCCTTCACTCTGAATCCCGGCGAAACCGCACTGATCGACTTCGGTCAGAACTTCGCAGGCTGGGAGGCCTTCACCGTAGAAGGCAACAGAGGCACCGTCCTGACCATCGAGCACGGTGAGATCCTCAACGATAACAACGGTCTGAAGTCCCGCGGCAACGACGGCCCCGAGGGCTCCATCTACAATGCAAACTACCGCTCTGCAGCTGCTACCACCGTCTACACGCTGGCAGGCGGCGGCAAGGAGAGCTACCACCCCGCATTCAGCTTCTACGGCTTCCGCTACATTGAGATCACCACCACCGAAACGGTCACCATCCACAGCGTGGACGGTCAGGTCGTGACCTCCGTTGAGCGGGACGACGGCTTCATCGAGACCTCCGACAAGGACGTGAACCAGCTGATCTCCAACATCCGTTGGGGGCAGTACTCCAACTACCTGTCCATCCCCACCGACTGTCCTCAGCGTGACGAGCGCATGGGCTGGACTGCAGATACCCAGGTATTCGCAGAAGCAGGTATGTATATGGCATTCTCCAAGAGCTTCCTGGAGAAGTTCCTCACCGACCTTCGGGACAGCCAGCGTGCGGACGGCGCATATCCCGGCACCACTCCCACCGGTAACTACGGTGGTGCAGACTGGGGCGGCACCGGCTGGGCGGACGCAGGCATCATCGTGCCCTACAATCTGTACGTTCACTACGGCGATACCGCTGTCATCGAGGACAACTGGAAGGCCATGAAGAAGTACGTGGATTCCTATCTGGGTGCTACCGGCGGTCGCGGTCCCCGCAACGTATGGGGCGACTGGCTGGCCTACGAGTCCAACGACGGCGAGATCCAGGATATGCTGGCAGTGGCCTTCTACGCATGGGACGCTCTGATGATGGCCGAGATGGCTACCGCTATCGGCAAGGATACCGATGCAAAGAAGTATCTGGAGCTCTACGAAACCGAGAAGGAATACTTCATCGACAAGTACGTGAAGGAAAACGGTCAGCTGAAGCGCGGCGAGCAGTCGGTATGTCTGTACGCACTCTTCCTGAACCTGGTTCCCAACGAGGAATCCTTTGAGGCGATCGAAAAGCAGCTGGTGGATAACATCAAGCGCAAGGGCAACCGTCTCCAGACCGGCTTCCTGGGCACTGCCATCATCCTGCCCACCCTGACCAAGATCGGCAGAAGCGATCTGGCCTATACGCTGCTCCTCCAGCACGACAATCCCTCCTGGCTGTACTCTGTTGACCAGGGTGCTACCACCATCTGGGAGCGCTGGAACTCCTACACCATCGAAAACGGCTTCGGCGACGTAGGCATGAACTCCTTCAACCACTACGCATACGGTGCGGTTGCGGCTTGGATGTTCGACTCCATGGCAGGCATCAACACCTCCACCGACGTGAACGGCGTTGGCTTCAAGAAGATCGTTCTGGCACCTCAGCCCGACAGCCGCCTTGCAGTCAAGGCTTCCTACGAATCCGCATACGGCACGATCAAGGCAGAATCCACCTACGAAAACTCCGTATGGACCTACAATTGCAGCCTTCCCGCCAATACCACCGGCGAGATCCGCATTCCCGCCGCAGGTGCAGATTACTGCATCGTAAACGGCAAGGCTCCCGCTGATCTGACCCTCGAGGCAGACGGCCTCGCCTTCAAGGGTGTAGAGAACGGCGTGCTGGTATTCGAGGCAGTATCCGGCAGCTTCAGCTTCGTCACCAGAATCGGCTAAGCAAATCAATAAAACAAAAAAGACGGCATCCGCCGTCTTTTTTTGTTTAGGTTTATGTTTCGTCTGCTGTAGGGAGATAGAGTTCATCCAAATGCCAACGGATGGGATTTTCGTGGATGTAGCGAACGTGCGCTTCGTAGTCCTGCTGGTTGCGAATGATATGGTCGTTGAAACGAGATTGCCAGATATTCTCCCTATATTCTTTGTTACAAAAACGCTTGAACGTCGATACGAACCGCGAAACAATCGAATTTGCATCACCCTTCGTTGTAGGGACAGGCCTCCCGGACTGTCCGCCTTGCCGCACAAACAATAGCAGGTGAATATGATTTGGCATGATAACGTATCGGTCTACCGATATATCTTCGTAGAAATCATTGAGTTGATTGATTATTTTGTCTGCAATCTCTCCGTGCGGTGCGAGTTGTACGGACGGACAGTCCGGGAGGCCTGTCCCTACAACGTGAGAGAGTATGCACTGTCTGTTTTGCGTGCAAATTGTTAGGAAATACACGCCTCTGCTGTTGTAATCGAATCCCTTTAATCTTGTGGGCTTTCTCTTTGCCAATTCTTCTCCCATTTCCACCTTTCCCTCATTCGTACCACCTTAGCGTGTCCTCGATCCAATAGCCGAACTGGCTGCCGGGGGAGAGGTGCTCGAGAGCCTGCATCCGATGGTAGAGCGCCACGCCGTCGGAGGGATCGTGCCAGAGATCGGTGAACACGTAGTTGAATCCGCCCGCTCCCATCCGGGTGGCGGCATATTCAAACGCATCCGCCTGCACGATCTTGATCTTCTCCCCCGGCTTGCCCAGCTGCGGACGGATATACCGCTCAAACAGTGCGATCACGTCAGCGTCCCGCTCCACCACGGTCACCGACTCCACGTCCTCCTTGCGGGCGGTCATGAAAGCGTAATACCCCAGCCCCAGGCCGTAGGTGAGCACCTTGCCAAACGCCGCCTCCACGTGGGGAGCCATAGTGTTGATCTCGTTGGGGGTGATGAGCATCCACTCTCTCCCTCCCTCCAGCACGCAGGGATAGTCAAATCGCTCTGCAAAATAGCCGATCTGCGGGATCATCCGTCCATCGGGACGCCAACCGAGATCGCCCGCGGCAAACGCCTCGTAAGGCTTGTAGGAAAGCGTGCGAAGCTCCCACCGTCCTTCCCGCACATCGGGAAGCCTCACAGCGCGGTAGTAGGGATCTTGCCGATAGACCTCGGCATCCAACGGCAGAAGCATTTCGGGAAAATAGACGGCGTAGATCTCCCGATGGAGCGCACTTTCCCCTACCGACAGCCCCAGGGCGGCCGCCAGCATCAAAGAAAATGCCTCCTCTGCCGTCATCGAACCGTCGTCGGTCAGCTCGCGGATCGCATCGGCATCGATGAAATCGGGGTGCTCGTTCAGGTATTCGGACAGCCCCTCCAGCAACAGTTGATTGCAACGGGCGATCTGCTCGGGTGTCAGCATCGGAAATCTCCTCCTACGATTGGTTTTCCATATTATACCACACCATTTTTTCTGCTGTCAAGAAAACAGAGCAAAAAAGTACAGGCAATGCCGATTTTTTTCTTTTCTGCCCGATTTTGTCACGAAATATTCATTTTTATCTGTTATACTGAGATGATTGTATGCAAAAACCGAAAGGAAGACTTTCTATGCTGAAGCTCAGATTTTTCTCTTTTCTGCTGGCTGCCACCCTGCTTTGCCCCACTCTGCTGGCCTGCGGCTCTGATACGGATGCCGATACCGAACCAAACACCACCACGCAGATCGTCACCGATTCTCCCTACGACGAACCGGATACCGAGATCACCGACTCCCCCGACGGAAAGACCCGGGTAGTCTACGCGCTCTCCATCCCCAACTCGGGCGAGATCGAGGGCGAGACCGAGCAGATCGTCAGCGGCGGCACCACCGAAGTGTCGGTCACTCCGTGGACGGGCTATCAGTTCCTCCGCTGGAGCGACGGGAACACCTCTCCCAGCCGCTCGGGCGACAAGGGCGAGGCGGGCAAGACCACCACGATCTACGCCATCCTGCAGCCGGTCTATCTGGAAATGCCCGTGATGCACATCACCACCGAAACCGGCTTTGACGTCACCTCCAAGGAGGAGTATATCCTGGGCACGCTGACCCTCACCAACTGCGCAGAGGAATTTGCCATGAGCGAGCGCATCATCGAGATCCGCGGCAGAGGCAATTTCTCCTGGGAGCTGGAGAAAAAGTCCTACCACATCCGCCTGGACAGCAAGGAAAACGTGCTGGGCATCGGAGAGGCAGAGGGCAAGCATTGGAATCTGCTGGCCAACCATTGCGACCAGACGCTGCTGCGCAATCACGTCGCCCTGCGCTTTGCAGGCATGATGAACGGCGTGCGCTATTCCCCCGCCTGCACCAGCGTGGAGGTCTATCTCAACGGACTGTATAACGGCGTTTATCTGCTCACCGAGTCCATCCGCGTGGGCGACGGCAGAGTAGACGTTGCCGACGATCCCGAGGCAGGCACCGACATCGGCTATCTGGTACAGCTGTCCAACTACTCCGAGGAGTACCCCTTCTATATGGGCGGCAAGACCTACGAGATCAAGAGCGACCTTTCCGAAGATCCGGGGCTTTGCTGGGAGCAGCAGATGTACATCCAGGATTACATGAGCGAGTGCTACGAGGCAGTCCTTGCCGGCAATCGGGAGGAGATCGAGCGGCTGATGGATCTTGATTCCATCGTGGACGCTTACATCGTAGAGGAAGCCCTCAAAAATCTGGACGTGGGCTGGGACTCCTTTTACTTCACCAAGGATGCCGGCGGAAAGCTGGCTATGGGTCCCCTCTGGGACTTCGACCTGTCGCTGGGCAATGCCAACGAGGGCTGTGACAGCATGACCGATCTGCACGCCGCTCAAAGCGGCAAGGGGCAGAGCAATCCCTGGTTCTACAATCTGATGGCATACAAATGGTTCCGCCAGCTGGTAGCGGAGCGCTGGGCATCCGAAGAGGTGCAGACCATCGTAAGCTCCCTGCCCGGGCTCATCCGCACCGAGGCAGACGCCTACGAAAAATCCTTCTGCCGCAACTTTGACGAATGGCAGATCTTCGGTCAGCAGATCAACCGCGAGCCCCGTCCCATCATGAAGCTGGACTCCCACGCCGAGCACGTGGATTATCTGGTAGCATGGCTGGAGGGCCGCATTGAATGGATGAACGGCTTTATCGGCGGCGAGCGCTACAACGAGGGCTATAACACCGAAACGGGCGGCGGCATCGTCACCCCCACTCCCACGCCCGACCCCGATCCCGATCCCTCCTATCAGTTTGAATGCTCCGGCGGCAGCGGCAAATACAGCGATCCCTACCTGATCTCCACCCCGGACGACTTTATGAGCCTCACCAAGGCACTGTACGCAGGAGAACGCTTCAACGGAAAGTATTTCCGCCAGACCGCCGATCTGGATATGACCATCGTGCGCGGCTATAACGGAATCGGCTCCGCTGGCAATTTTGCAGGCGTCTACGACGGCAACGGCTATCGCATCCACGCCGTGATCGAAGGCAACGACGAATGCATCTTCCCCTACCTGTCGGGTCTTGTGATCAATCTGGGCACCACCGGCAGCGTCACCAACTCCGCACAGGCGGCTGGCATCTGCCGAAGCATCCGTCAGGGCGGCGGCATCCTCAACTGCTACTCGCTGATGGACGTCGTCTCCTACGGCGAAGGTCTGGCAGGCGGTCTTTCTGCCTCCACTCAGTCGGGTGAGATCCTGCTGTATAACTGCTACTTTGCAGGCACCGTAGAGGGCAGTCAGTGCTCCCCCTCCAACGTCTGGTATGAAGGCCGTACCGGCATTTTCGCCAACCTCTATTCGCCCGACGATCTGGGTGCGGTCAACCTGTCCGACACCGCCGATATTCTGCTTCCCCGCGATCAGATGAACGATTCCCTTGCGGCTCTTCTGAACGGAAATCTGGAGGGTCTCTCCGATCTGCAGGGTGCTCATCCTGCAGGCGATAAGATCTCAGTCAACGCGATCTGCTCCTGGAAGGCCGGTGCTGACGGTACTCCCGTGCTGAACCACAAATAAAACCACCAAGGGAGCATCCCGCAGATGCTCCCTTCCTATAGAAAATGAAACGTACGCATATTATCTCTTTGATTTTAGCGGCAGTCACCCTGCTGAGTGCCTGCC
Organism: Clostridia bacterium; assembly: GCA_017453085.1. Taxonomy (GTDB): domain Bacteria; phylum Bacillota; class Clostridia; order Oscillospirales; family CAG-272; genus CAKSQF01. The sequence goes on along the minus strand of JAFTKV010000120.1, from coordinate 1,648 downwards.
ACCGCTCCACATCTCCGGAGGATAGCACCCTATCCGATCCCTTCGCCTCCCACACCACCGAGGCGCAGACCGATACGCCTCCCGAATCGGATCCCATACCGTCGGAAACCACTCTCTCCCCTGCTCCCTACGATCCCGAAACCTCCGCTCCCACGGTATTCGTGACCTATCTTTCCGACGAGGGTGGAACGGTTCGAGGCAATCTGGCCCAAACACTCACCGACAACCGCCTCACCTGCACCAAGGTGATGGCGATCGCAGATCCGGGTTATCGCTTCATCGGCTGGAGCGACGGCAGCACCGATCCCGTCCGTTCGGGTGACAGCTTTGCCGTGGACACGGTGATCACCGCCTGCTTTGCGCAGGATATTCTGAACCTGCCCGCCGTCAGCCTCACCATGGAGGCTGATCCCGATCGAATGGACACCGACTATTACGTAGACGGCTGCATCAGCATCGCAGGCTGCGACGAGGAATACGAGCTCGATCATCTTGCCACCGAGATCCGCGGACGGGGGCACGGCTCCTGGACCTACGAGAAAAAGGGCTGGAAGCTGAAGCTTTCCGAAAGCCAATCCCTGCTGGGGCTGGGCGACGGCCGCTCCCGGGAATGGGTCCTGCTGGCCAACCACATCGACCGCAGTCTCCTCCGCAACGCCGCCGCTACCTGGATCCAACAGCGGCTGGAGCTGCCGTGGGTTGCCGACTACGCCTTCGTGGATCTCTACTTGAACGGCGAATATATGGGAGTTTATCAGCTCTACGAGCAGATCGAGGAGGACGAGCACAAGATCCCCATCACTCCCGGAACCGTGGAGGACGTGAGCTATTTCGTGGAGCTGACCGTCCACGCCGACACCTACCGCTTCACGGTGCACTCCACCCCCTACGAGGTCTGCTCCAATCTGCCTGATACGGAGAATCCGCGGGCATACGTGGAGGCCATCGACGCCCATCTGACCGCCTGTCTGGTAGCGGTCAAGTCCGGGGACTACGACGCCATCACCCGACTGATCGACCTTGACAGCGCGGTAAACGCTTACATCGTGGAGGAGCTGACCAAAAATCGGGACACGGGCTGGGACTCCTTCTATCTGTACCGCAATCCCGGCGGCAAGCTGGTCTTCGGCCCGGTCTGGGATTTTGATATGTCCTCGGGCAACGTGAAGGCCGACGATTCCAGCGTATGTCGCCACACCTTCCAGTATCCCGACGGTCTGTACGCCGGCAACCTTGCCGCAGCAGGCGACCGTCAGCAGAATCCGTGGTTTATGGCACTCGCCAAGCAGGATTGGTTCTGGGAGCTGGTGGAGACCCGTTGGCAGGAGGTCTACCCTTCCCTGACCGGACTGCCCGACCTCCTGCGCCGCACCGGCGATCTGTACGAGGATGCCTTCGAGCGCAATTTTGAGCGTTGGGACATCCTCCACGAGCGGCTGTCTACCGAAGCCCCCGTGATCCTGACCATGGACTCCTGCAGCGAGCAGATCTCCTACCTGGCCGATTGGTACCGCCAGCGGATCAGCTGGCTGAACGGTCAATGGGGAGCAGAATAACGAAAATCGAATACTCCATCTCTGAAATACCGTCTGTCCGACGGTATTTCTTTCGTATTTTCTAAAAAATGCATTGATTATTGAAGATGTTT
>JAFTKV010000119.1 GCA_017453085.1 Clostridia bacterium | reverse complement strand
TGAAGGTCACGGCTCTACCGACAAGATGAATATGATCTTCATCGTTCTTCCTCGCCGTGAGACCCCCAAGATCCTCAAGGGCATCCGCGCATCCTGCGACAATCAGGTATTCGTTGCCGTTTCCGAGGTAAGCAAATACGCCGGTGGCTACGGTCTGGTAAAGTAAGATCGACGCTACCAAGAAAAACACCGCCAAGCAATGCTTGGCGGTGTTTGCGTTTGGATACGGTTATTCAATGGACTCCCCTGCAAGTTTTCCGTGGCGGGGGCAATCATCCAGATAGCAGCCGAACCACATATAGTAAAGCCGCGGTTCTATACTGGGAAGGATTCCTTCCTGCACCTGCTCGTATGCGGTAACAATCGACTGCTTGCAGGCGATTCGAAAATCTTTTTCATCCGGATCATCTTGGCTGTCAGCAATCTCATCGTCCTCTTCTTCCATTACTGCTCGATAGAATGATGCAAGCTCTTCTTCCTCCCCTCGTGCCTTCATGGAGTAGAAGTAAGGCGCCAGCCAGTACGCATCATTGGCATAACGGATTTCGGCACGGTCCACCACACGTCGATAGTCACCGTGTTGTCCGCACAGAAAATAGAGAGTGGCAATATCCACTTCGTCAATATCCGGAAATTCATCTTTAGGCATTTGATCCAGTTTTTCGGCAATGGAGTGAATCTCCGCCCGATGGTCGTCCACAGACAAACCGATCAGACACAGTGCCTTCGCATACAAGACTTGATCGTTGTCGGGATACTCCCTTAGCAGTGCGGTCAATCTTTCATTCGCCTCTGCGAGTTTTCCCTTACGGTAGCGTGCAACTGCCAAATTGAATGCCAGCGATAGGCTCTGTTTCAGTTCGTTTGCTCGTTCAAAGCACCACTCGTGCTCGGCATTCGGATCATTCTCCCATAAAACTCGTCCGTAGGCATCGTAAACACAGGCGTTTCGGGAACCGCAAGAGATTGCCAGCTGGGCATATTTCACTACTCCCGTCCGTAACCAATCCTGATCGCATAAGGCGGTGAGATTGTTGTAAATTCGCGCCTTTTGTTCATCTGTGAGGGTTGCTTCGTTTGCCAAGAGAAACTGCCGGTAGAGATCGTAATAGGCTTCGCTATCGTAGCGCAGTTCCAAATAAACCGTTGCCAGTTGACAGACGGCATCTACATCAGAAGGATTCTCTGCCAATCGCTTCTCCAAAAAATCCCGATAAGATTCGAAGGCAGAAACGCACGCATTGTAGCCTTCCTTGCTCGTTTGGATTGTCTCACGGATTTTGCGGATGTGTTGTATAAACTCTTCTTTCATAGAATCCTCGTCAATCGTTCTGCTGTGCATCGATGCAGGCATCGATGACCAGCACGGTTGCCAATGCCATCACTTCGTCCACGCTTGCGCCGAGCCGGATCTCGTAGGCATCGCCGAAGGTGAACCATCCTTTAGAAACAGATGCGATAGTCTGTCCGCAAAACTCGATCTCATATTCGTGATCGAAAAAGTCTCCGTGTATCGTCCAACCAAGAGGATTTACGCTGTACTCTTGGGTGAAGAAGGTAAACTCCTTCACCACCTCCACCGTTCCGTGTCCTGCACGGCTGATGTAGTATTTGGGGAGGAAGGAAAACAGTTTTTGCTCGATAAACGCGATCTCTGCGCCATACCGGTCAAAGAGATGCAGTTTCTTTCCGAAGGAAAAGACTTCGCCCTCCACGGAATACTTCTCGTTTCCGGCATCGTCATAGATGGAGAATTTATCTCCCCAAGTGAATACGTGCTGTTTGATATATAGGCTCATGGTAGGTCACTCCTGTTCTGACTAATTCACATGGCTCTTCCCACAGCGGGGGCAGATGAGCTTGCCATCCTCGCCGATGGGCGTGATATTGCGAAAATGCATCTGCGCTTCCAGATAACGCTGATAGAGCAGCGGATCTTGCAGAGTGCGGTGATCGGAGGGTTCGGCCGATTTGTGATTCCGGATGCGGGTGAAATAATACGGAAGTCCTGCAGTGAGACAGATGCCGCTAAGCAGATCGGTTCTGCATCTGCCGCATTCGTAGCGAGGGGCTTCCCCTTCCGGTTCTACGTAACGGAGGGTATCACCGCAGAAGGGACAAGTATCTCTGCGCTGATCGCTGTAGATCATCCCCCGCAGCAGAATCTGCTGGATTCGACGGAAGGATTCGATATCGAAGAGACTGAGCACCAAATCCCCTGCACTGTCTTCGTGCTCCTCGGGAACTGCCAGGAAGTATTCGTCTGCCGGATAGTGCAGTTTCAACTGTTGAAGGACTTCTCTACCCGCTTCTATCTGAGCCGATGGCAGAATGATGGCTTTATAGAGTCCGTCCTTGAAAAAGCTCAGTTCAATGGCACGAAGCTCACCGCAACTGATTGTATTGATCCCCAGCTGCCAGCCAGCGAAAGTGCCCGTCACCTTTGGGGCGGTCAGATCCACCGTCTGCTCCTGTGGGAAGACGAAGTGGAAATGACCTGCCGCAAACAGGGTGAGCAGATTGCAGAAAACACTGTAGCTTGCAGGATCGATAGTAGTTGCATCTTCTTCCGGCTCGTCGATTTTGGTGTCGGCAAACCATTTTAACAGCAGATAGATGCGGTGGTAATCTTTATGATTGCGGAAGATATTGGTCTTTTTCAGAGCAATCTTCCCTGTTTTCTTCTTGCAGCGTCGATAGATCGGGCTGGCAAGGCGTGCCCGTATGGCACTCTCGATATGGATCAGCTTTCCCAAACACCGTTCCGCGGACGGGCGGTAGCGATCGTAATCTCTGACGTAGCCGATGTGCAGTTTGCCGATGGCAAGATAATATTCGGGGTGATTGAGCCGCTCCAACAAATTAAAGCTGAGGTCGCTACTGGCATAAAGCATCGCCCGAAGCAAACGGATATTGCGCCGTACCAGATGCAGTATAATATCCACCGCCCGCACGAAGGCGAGATTCTCGTAGATGGAATAATTGTCCTCGTAGCTGACGGTGAGCAGTTTCTTCGGGCGCATTCCGTCCTCGGTGATATCGTCCCACAGTTCGCTGTGTGCCGATGCGTGGACGATGGTGCGGTTGTTCACCACCCGCACCGACTCCACCGGCATAATCTCGCCCACGTCCCGCAGACGGGTAATGGGGTGAGCGAAAATGCGCTTGATGGCAGGCAATGCTTTGATAATCTCGTCCAGCGCAGTTTCCAAGCTTTGGAAATCGAAATTCTCCTGCAAAGCGAAGAGATTCACTTGCCGCACCAATGCTGCATCCAGCCGAGCATAGGTGAGGGATGGATTATCTTTGACAAACTGTCCAAGAGCAGCGTAATCGTCTTTGTACTGACCGTGTTCCATCATCAATCCTCGTGGAGACGGCGGACAAACTCGCTGCAGCGGCCAAGTCCCAGACGGGCAAACTCGGTTGCCAGATATTCTTTGTTATCCACGCTCTTCAGCTCCAGCTTGCTGACTACCTTGCTGAGCAGAATAGTCTCCAGCGCTTCCATTACCACCGTTTCGGAGGGCGGGAAGCAAGCACAGTAGATGCTGATGAAATCCTCCATCTGATTGGCAACACGGTTACCGAAGGTGATATTGTAGGGAGACAGAAGATCTTCCACTTCCTTCACCAATGCCGAGGTTTCCAGATCGTAGCGCACGTTTTGCTTTGCCTCATTCAGCAGGCGGATGAGTTCATCCGCAGACAGATAGCGAGGAGGAATAGGCTCGTGATGATAGATGGTGCGGGGAGCACGCTTATTGAAATTCATCGTGTGAGCACGGTCGTAGACCTTGTCGCTGATCTCAAAAGTGCTCTCGTCTCGGTTAGCCGTTCCCACGAACCATACGTTGGTAGGAATCTGCAGAGTGTGGCCGTCCACAAGGCCGCGATAGGTAAGGCGTCTGCCGCCGGAGTTGCGGAAGAGGCCTACGTTCAGCAGTTTAATGGCACGGCGGTCCTCCTCGTGCTCCATCAAAGAGAGGAAGTCGGAGAAGTAATACTCGATACGGCTGAGGTTCATTTCGTCCAGCACGATGAAGGTGAGCCGTTCGGGATCCAGTTTGGCTTTGTAAAGCGCTTGGGTAAATTT
>JAFTKV010000118.1 GCA_017453085.1 Clostridia bacterium | reverse complement strand
GATTACCTCTTGAATTGGTCGAAAAGCTGACTGTACTCGCACAGGCGAAGAAGATTTCGCTCAACAACCTTATCGTACAATGTTGCGAATATGCGCTGGACAATATTGATGCGGATGAAAGCCTTACACAGCCACAAGGTGTAAGAGGAGTTGACCATACTAAGCACGAACCCGACACCTGATTGGTGTCGGGTCAGTGTTTTCTTGCCTCTTGACAGCAGACGAAAAAAAGAATACAATAAAAGCAAGAAAACGGTGCGTTTTCGAAAAAAATCTGTCTATATAGATGAACGCACATTTCAATAATAATTATCGTTGCGCTATGCGCAACACATCACTTTCTGCTTCGAAGAAGCAGAAAACATCACGTTGTGCGAAGCACAACACATCACATTGCGTGAAGCGCAATACTTCACTTTCAATCCCGAAGGGAGTGAACACCATGGACGACCGCGCCATCATTGCCCTGTATAATGCCCGGGACGAGCGTGCCATTGCCGAGACTGCCCACAAATACGGCGCGCACTGTCTTGCCATCGCCGAGCGCATCCTCAACAGCATCCGCGACTCCGAGGAGTGCGTCAACGACACCTATCTGAACACCTGGAACTCCATCCCGCCGGAAAATCCCCACAGCCTGCGAGCGTGGCTCTCCCGTATCACCCGCAATCTGGCTCTGAACCGTCTTGCCGCCCGATCGGCAGACAAGCGGGCGGGGGAGCACTACACCGCCGCATTGGAGGAGCTGTCCGAGTGCATCGCCTCCCCCACCGACACCGAGGGCGAGGTGCTCCGCCGTGAGGAAGCAGAGGCGTTGGTGAAGTCGCTGAACCGCTTTTTGCAAACGCTTCTCACAAGGGATCGGGACATTTTTCTTGGCCGCTACTACTTCCTCTACTCTGCAAAAGAGATCGCCCGTCGGTTGGGAATGAGGGAGAACTACGTCCGCAATATCCTCTCCCGCACCAGAGAGAAGCTCCGCACCCATCTTCGAAAGGAGGACTTTGATCTATGACCGAGAAAGATTTGCTCTCTGCCCTCTCCGACGTGGACGAGGGGTATATCGAGCACGCCGCCGCGGCGTTGGAGGGGAGGAAAAAGCCCCGCGTGCTGCGTGCGGTAATCGCCCTTGCCGCCGCTCTGTGCCTGCTGATTGCGGGAACGGTGGGAGTGGCGTTGTCTTCTACCGACACAACCGTTTCGTACCCCGCCAACCACACTATAAGCCCTGACACTATTACCGGCAAACAGTATGTGCAAATCGGGAACCATTCAAACCAAACCAATATTTCCGGATCAATCGAAGTAGTGAGCAGCGTATACAAAAAACATATCGTCATCTCTGCACGAGTCATTGAAGTATTGCCGGACACGTATCGGTTGCGGATCAACATTGACCTGCAATACCATATCCTTCATCTTGCTGTAAATGAAGCCATCACCGGAACCAACGTGCCCCATGAAATATATTATCTCTTGCCCGCAGAGCTCTCTACTGATCTGACGGAATACACCGACATTATCATCGCAGTAAATCAAATTGGGCGCGACGACTATTTAATGTATAATCAAACGCAAAGCCGTATGGAAGCCTTCACTCTATTGTTTGCGACCGCCGGTGAAATTACTTATAATCCCGCCAACGGACCTATCATTCCGTTCAAGGACGGAGCTGTGGACGAAAGCCTGTGGAAAAAAGAGGGGTGGAAGCAATACGAGAGTTTTATGCAAAATCGACTGAATGCCGAATCCTGCCAAAACCATCTCTCCGGCTTTCCTGCTTGCAAGGGTTGTACGTTAGAAAACGTCAAAGAAAATATTCGCGCAATGTCTGACAATTCGGTCAAGCGCGTTTATACTATTGCAGATTTCACATCGGATGCTGCGAAGAAAGCAATCGCATATACCAAGCCTTTTGTCAACGGCACCTTCCAACATAGTTCGTATGAAGATTCACTCACCTACACTCGTCTGATCAACGGCTTTGAGACCGGTGAGACCATTCGAATCAATAGCCAAACCGGCGAAGTCATCTATTCCGATGAAAAATACACCGCCGAGGATCTGCGAAAAGTTCCCGACCTCGGTGCGTTGATTGAACGGCTGTCCGGAGAAAAACTCACTCCGCCCACTTCCAATGAAAATGAAGAAAAGCCACTCAGATTGCGAATCAGCGGTTGGTACAGAAAAGCCGATTCGAAAGTATACGGAATCGTCAAAGTGGAATGGGTCTGTCGAGTAATTGTTGAAGATTCGAGATATGATACGTACGAGCCCTACCAAATTGCTGCCTATTATCTCGCGTCACAGGACGGCACGTACCGCTCCATTGAGCCTGACGAGCTGAGGGAGATCATCGGCAACGATTATCGTGTGGTGGAATACAAGCCCAACCTGCCGATCCCCGTACCAATGCCTTGACCTTGGCGAACAGAAAACAGCTTGCACTGCAAGCCGTCGGGCTGTCGATTCTCCATCAATACCGAGGGAAGGGGAAAACCATCTCAAACGCCGAATGTTTTATGTAGTTCGCCAACGGCGAACTACCAGAGTTGCGCAAAGCGCAACTCTAACCCCTATCCTCTCGGGCTCCCTACCCCATTCCTTGGCTGAATCCTTCGGAAACGGGAATTAGATAAAATGGCGCTAACGAGTATTCGTCGGCGCTTTTATAGAAGTTTTTGAGGACCGAATAAGATTAGGCGGCAAGTATTTGCCGCCTTTTTCAGAGGTTTTTGATGGGTTCCAGGGGAACTTTTTTCAAAAAGTTCCCCTGATCGTTCCTTATATCTCGCCTTCCTTACGGGGGCCGGGGCAGGTGAGATGCTCACCGTTCCAGTAGAGAGGATCGATGGCAAGATCACGGGGATGGATCGTGCCGGGGGCGTGGTGGGTGTGATAGATCAGTGCCAGCTCGCCGTCGGGGGATCTCGTGATGCAGTGATGGCCGCAACCGGAGATCTCGGTGGTGTTGCCTACCAGGATGGGGTTAGTCTCGTCACGGACAAAGCCCTCCAGAGGATGATCGGACAGAAGTGCCGCTACACAGTAGAAGGGGCTCTCGAAATGGCTGCCCGAATAAGTGAGGACGTACTTGCCGTCGAATTTCAGCATGTAGGGTGCCTCGGCAACCGGTGCCTGCTGGCATTCGTAAGGTACCTCGGGGTAGATGATGGGACGCTCGCTGCCCTCCACCGGCTTCAGGGTAGTGGGATCGAGGATGCAGCCGTACAGACCGTAGCGGTGATCCTTCCTCCAGCTGACGTAGTAAAGGTAGATAGTGCCATCGTCGTCGATGAAGATGTGACCGTCAATGGAGTGATCGAAGAGGAAGTTCTCCTCGGGAACGAAGGGGCCTTCGGGAGAGGTTGCGGTGAGCAGGCCCAGATGCTCGTGCACCGATGCCGCCATCAGCAGCCGACCATCGGGAAGTCGCTTCACGTCGGGCGCCCAATGCCACTCGTCCATTCCCCAAACGGGGCCGGTGATGGCGGTGTTCGGCTTTTTCTCCCAATGCACCAAGTCGGCGGAGGTCCACACGTCGTAGCGGTAAGAGGTGGCGTAGAGATAATACACGCCGTTTTCGAAATACACGTCAGGATCGGCATAGCCGATGAGGATCGGGTTTTGATACTTGGTTTTCATTTTAACTCTCCTTTATTTGGTTGGTGGAAGATTCGCAAAATCGCGGCTGTATTGGGCAATGGCTGCCTTGATGATTTCGATAGCAGCGTTTTCGTCGCCGACCTCGTCTACTACAGTCTCCTTATGTTCCAGATGCTTGTAAACCGTAAAGAAGTGGCGCATCTCCTCGTATACGTGACGGGGCAGCGCAAAAATGCTGCGGTAACCGTTGTAGGTGGGATCGGAGAAGGGGATGGCGATGATCTTCTCGTCCAGCTTGCCGTTGTCCATCATCTTGATGACGCCAATAGGATAGACCTGCACCAGCGTCAGAGGATGAAGGGGCTCGGAGCAGAGCACCAAAACGTCCAGCGGGTCGCCGTCGTCGGCATAGGTGCGGGGAATGAAGCCGTAATTGGCGGGATAGTGAGTGGCGGTGTAGAGCACACGGTCCAGCTTAATGAGACCGGTCTCCTTGTCCAGCTCGTATTTGTTGCGGCTACCTGCGGGGATCTCAATGACCGCGCAAAAGTCGCCGGGTTGAATGCGTTCGGGTGAAATGTCATGCCAGATATTCATAAATTACGTTCTTGAGGGAACTTCTTGAAAGAAGTTCCCTCAAACTCCTTCAAGAACTTTTGTAGAGGGATATTTTCGGGGTGTAGTATTTGTGTAGCGAAAAGTGTTCGGCAAAACGGCACTCTTTGCATTTTCGTGGCGGGCAAGTATTTGCCCGCTTTTATAAAGTTTTTGGGGATCCAACCCCTTTTTTCAAAAAGAGGTTGGCCGGCGGAGCCTCTTCGTTAAATCTTCTTCACCGTCATCTCGGAGATGCCGAAGCATTCGCGGGTGACGCGCAGGCCAACACGGCCGGAGGGGTTGCCCATGGGGATAGCGTACTCGAAGGCGAGGTTACCGTCCAGATAAACGGTGAGCTTCTGACCTTCTGCCACTACCTTCAGCTGATGGGTAAACATTCCCTGATGGTCGAGAGCGTAGGAGACGAGACAACGCTCGCCGTATGCCCATTCGTTGAGGGTCAGCTTGTCGTGGTCGATGCGGACGGTGTAGCCGTAGCCGGAGGAGGCGGGCTGTGCACCGTAAAAGCTCTCCTTCTGCATCCGCAGGAGTACCTCCGCACAGCCAACCGTCAGATCGGCGGTGCCGTGGATAGTTGCGGTGAGTTCGTAGTCAGTCCAGCCGTGGTCGCCTGCATAGCCGTAGCCGTTGCCCTCTGCGCAGGAGACTCCCATGTATTTGTGCAGTAGACTGGTTCTTCCCTTCCAACCCAGCACCTCCACCGCTTCGGTGAGGTGTCCGTTGTCTACCAGCACGGTGTCGGTAACCTCAGAGGCAAAGGATAGCTCGAAGGTGTCGGCGGTAAAGGCAGAATTGGCGATAAAGGTCAGATCCTGCATACCTGCCGTCAGATCGATATTGCCCAGCACCACCTTGGCAGAGCCGTCGCGGTCGTATTTGGCAGGTGCAGATGCCGCCAGCGTCCTGCCGTTCACCGTCACTGCCACGAAATTTTCCGCATTTCGATTATCCGCATCCCGAACGGTGGCGGTGAGCATATATTTGCCGTCCGCCTTGACGTTCACGGGATAGGTGAAGGTCATATCCTCAGAAGTAGGAACGCAGAAGATCTCCATGCCGTTTTCGCGGCAGGATACGGTGGGATTATTCTCGACGGCGTGGACGGCGTCCATTCGGCCGGGCACACCTTTGCGGGCGGTCTTGTCGGAGCTTCCGCCGGCATAGGCGGAGAAGCCAACGAAGCCGACCACTGCCTTTTCGGGCAGCTGTGCAAAGCCGATCTTGCCACCCTTCACGGTGGATTTCCAGTTAAGGAAGCACTGATTGTTGTTGAGCAGTAGCTCACTCTTCCCTTCTGCGGTGCGGCTGATGCGATAGGAGTTGTTGGAGCGCAGGTTCACGTTCTTGGGAAGCGTGCCCACAGCCACCGGCTTGCCCTTTTCGGTAACGGTGACGATTCTGCCCTCCACAGCAATCCGTCCGTCGCCGCCTGCATAGGCAATGACGAAATCCTTGCCGCGGGCGTTGACGTTGACCTCGGCGGTATAAACTGCAGACGTTGCCTCCTTGGTGAGCAGGAGGGCTTCGCCCTTCTTGGTAGTTGCAGAGAGCGCATCCGCACCGCGCACTGAATAATCGGCGGTGGCAGGCTTTTCCTGATCCCACCAGATAGTGTTGGCGTACATTCTGGCGCCGTTGAAGAAAAGGCGATCCACGTTCATGCTGCGGTGATGAGGCTGCTTCACCAGCTCGTAGCTGTGGTAGATGATATATGCACCGTCCATATCGGGTGCAAGGCAGGAGGAGCTGTGACCCAGACCGTGGAATTCGTCGCCTACTTCGGCGAGGATCACACGGTTTTTCATATTCACATAGCCCGACACGGGAGAGGTATCGGACACACTGTATGCAACTTTATAGCACTTAGACAGCAAATGGTTGCCGGTATAAGTGAGGAAGTATCTGCAGCCGTGGCGCAGAACCAGCGGACCTTCGGTCCAGCCGTTGAGGAAGGACTGAGGGATGGGCTTGCCGGGCAGATCTACCGTCTCGGGGTCTGACATCGTATGATAATTGATGCCGTCCTCTTCGGCACGGTAAAAATAGCTGTCGCCGTTGTCGTCGATGAAGAAGCTGCCGTCGATGCGCTGACCGATGCGGTCGGAGATCAGCTTGTAGGGGCCTTCGGGGCGGTCGGCACGGAGGAGATAGTGGCCGTTGCCGTGAGGAGAGGTGCACATATAGAACTTGCCGTTGTTGTAGATCACCTCGGGAGCGTATCCGCCGCAGATTTCGGGGATATCGCAGGCCACACCCATATGCACCCAATCAATGAGGTTCTCCGACTTCCAGCAATAGAGGTAGGAGGGCGCACGTCCTGCGGAGAAATACAGGTAGTAGTCTCCGTCGTAGCGCATCACGAAGGGGTCGCCTGTGCTGCCGGGCTCGGGAGCTTTGAAGGGATTTCTGTACAGATTCTTGCAGTCTTCCATAATTTTGAACCTTTCTGCGGTAATTTCGCGGTCTATGGAGGATTCGGAATGGTTAAAAAATGCCAAAAAATCCCCTCGACCCCCAAAAACGTTAGAAAGATGCTTTTCTACTTCTTGTTGTGGGTCTTTGAGGGGACTTTTGATGATTCACCTATCAAAGACGAATACGGTATGAATTTGGTTTGGGACTTCTGATGGGGCATTTGAGAAACAAGGTAACATGCAGCAGAAACCGTCTGTTTTTCTTCAAGGAACAAATCCTTCCCTTCGGTCAGGATTTGTTCGGGGAGGGAAGAACCATCTCAAACGCCGAAGTTTCTTCCCTCCCCGCGAACATCGCCCTACGGGCGATATGTTCTGCCCTACCCAACTCCTTGGCTGGGTTTTGAGGTAATCCGTAGAAAGGAAAGCAACTTCACCCCCGCGCGACAAGTATTTGCCGCGCTTATTAGAAGTTTTTGGGGGTTCTTAGACCCCTTTTTTCAAAAAGGGGTCTAAGTGCGAGGGCAACGCCCTCGCAAGGTCCATCATCCGTAGGATGGTGGACTCGGCATAGCGAATTGGGGCTTGCCCCAATTCACTGTGCCGCATCAACAATCGTAGCGAATGCGTCAGCCTTGAGGGATGCGCCGCCGATGAGGCCGCCGTCGATGTTTTCCATTGCCAGCAGCTCGGCTGCGTTGCCTGCGTTCATGGAGCCGCCGTACTGGATGATGGTGCCACGAGCAACTACCTTGCCGTACAGGCCTGCAACTACGTTACGGATCAGACCGCAAACCTCGTCTGCCTGCTCTGCGGTAGCGGTCTTGCCGGTACCGATCGCCCATACGGGCTCGTATGCGATGATAACCTTCTTCATCTGCTCTGCAGTTACCTCGTTCAGTGCAAGCTTCACCTGCTTGGAAACGACCTCTGCGGTGATGCCCTGCTCGCGCTCGGTGAGAGTCTCGCCAACGCAAACGATGGCGTTAAGCCCCGCAGCAACTGCTGCCTTGGTGCGCAGATTGACGGTTTCGTCGGTCTCGCCGAAGTACTGACGGCGCTCGGAGTGACCGATGACCACGTACTTAACGCCTGCATCGATGAGCATCTCGGGAGAGATCTCGCCGGTGTATGCGCCGGAGTTCTTGAAATGTACGTTCTGTGCGCCCACCTTGATGGCGGTGCCTGCACAGACCTTGTTAACTGCGGGAATGTCGATTGCGGGTACGCAGACTACGATATCACAGCCGCGCTTGCCCTTGACTGCCTCGTACAGCTCGGACGCAAAGTTCTTTGCCTGAGAGGGGGTCATATTCATTTTCCAGTTGCCTGCAATGACTTTTCTTCTCTTGCTCATTGTCTACCCCTCCAATTAGTTCTTTTCGTTGAGGCAGGAGATGCCGGGCAGATCCTTGCCTTCCAGGAATTCCAGAGATGCGCCGCCGCCGGTGGAGATGTGGGTGATCTTGTCAGCAAAGCCCAGCTGCTCGCAAGCTGCTGCGGAGTCGCCGCCGCCTACGATGGTAATGGCATCGGAATCAGCCAGTGCCTCGGCAACTGCGATGGTACCCTTTGCCAGAGTGGGGTTCTCGAATACGCCCATAGGGCCGTTCCAAACAACGGTCTTTGCGCTCTTCACAGCGTCAGCGAAGATCTTGCAGGTCTCTTCGCCGATGTCCATACCCTCCAGATCGTCGGGGATAGCATCAATAGAAACAGTCTTTACGTCAACGGGACCGTCGATGGGACTAGGGAAATTGCCAACTACGCAGTCAACGGGAAGCAGCAGGTTAACGCCCTTAGCAGCTGCCTTGTCCATCATTTCCTTGCAGTAAGCAACCTTGGACTCGTCCAGAAGAGACTGGCCAACGGTGTAGCCCTTAGCTACAGCGAAGGTGTAAGCCATGCCGCCGCCGATGATCAGAGTGTCAACCTTCTCGATCAGGTTGTCGATGACAGCGATCTTATCGGAAACCTTTGCGCCGCCCAGGATAGCCACGAAGGGACGCTTGGGATCGGACAGTGCGCCGCCCATAACGGAGATCTCCTTCTGGATCAGGTAGCCGCAAACTGCGGGCAGGTAATCTGCAACGCCTGCGGTGGAAGCGTGTGCACGGTGAGCGGTGCCGAACGCATCGTTCACGTAGATGTCAGCCATGGAAGCCAGCTCCTTGGCGAATGCGGGATCGTTCTTCTCTTCCTCAGCGTGGAAACGAACGTTCTCGATGATCAGGATCTCGCCGGACTTGAGCGCAGCAGCCTTTGCCTTTGCGTCGGGGCCGATGACGTCGGTAGCCATCTGAACGGGTTTACCCAGCAGCTCGGAGAGCTTTTCAGCAGCGGGAGCCAGAGAGAACTTCTTCACGTCGCCCTTAGCCTTTTCCAGAGCAGCAGCGGTAGCAGCAGCCTGCTCCTCTGCGGGGAGCGCTTCGATCTTCTTCTTTTCCTTCTTGTCGAGCTTTACAGTCTCGTTGAAGATGTTGTGGGGACGGCCCATATGGGAGCAGAGGATTACAGCTGCACCGTTATCGGCCAGATACTTGATGGTAGGAACGGCGCCAACGATACGCTTCGCATCGGTGATCTTTCCGTCCTTCATAGGAACGTTGAAATCGCAACGAACCAGCACTTTTTTGCCGGATAATTCGATATCCTCGATGGTTTTCTTGTTATACATAGACATACTATTCACCTCAAAAATTATTTGATTGGAGTCCATCCATAATATTACCACATTTGGTAGGAAATATCAAGGGTTTTCGAGAAAAAAGTTGCACTTTTTTTCGATTTTGAAGGGCGGACGGGGCATCTGTATCATCTGCAACTTTTCCTTGCGGTGCCTGCATCAGCCTTTTTCTCTTTTTCTGATAAAGGAGAAAGATATGCTGAGAAGCGCAGCGACACCTGCCAAAACGGTGAGCGTGATCAGCACGCTGTCCCAGCCCCAAGACTGGGAGAGGACGCCCAGCAGCGTTCCCGCGGCGGTGCTGCCCACGTAGCAAAGCGTATCCAGCAAGCCCGCCAGCAGACCCGAATCCATCTTATCCCGATTATCCAGCGGGAACATACTGGTGATCACGTTGTTGATTGCCGCCATCATACAGGCAAGGCCGATGAAGAAGCCCATGGTCAGCAGGGTGCTTCTCATCGGGTAGAACAGATAGACCCCCAGTGCAAGCACGAATGCGGTCGTGTAAAAAATGCCGTTGATCCGCAGATGATTCTGAAGCTTCAGATACACCCTTCGGGCAAATACTGCTCCGAAAACCGAAAATACCGGCAGAAGCAGGGTCAGAATGATGGACAGGGAATCCGCCACTCCGAATTCGTCGTGCAAAAGCTTGGGCAGCCAGTTGTTGACGCCGTCCTTGATAAAGCCGTTGGCGATGGCGGTTGCGCCGATCAGCACCAATGCCCACAAAAACGCTCTGCTTTTGCGGACGGGGGTGCCGCTTTCCGGTACAGATCGGACGGGTGTATCGTCCTCCTCCAGCGCGCCGCCTGCTCTGGCCCGCTCCACCTGCGTCATCACAAAAATCCAGACGCCCCCCGCCAGAAGCAGGAATGCGGCGGCCACGAAAAAGGTCAGCGGCCAGCAATCCAGCGCAACGCACAGGGCGGAGATGCCGTAGGCCAGTGCCGTGCCGATGGCCACGGTGGTGCTCATCGCATATATGGCGCGGCTGATGCTGCCGCTTTTTACGTTGCGGGAAATCGTTCGGATGATCAGGCTGTACAGCATGGATTGAGCAATTCCGTTGAGCAGCCAAAGTGCCGCCATCACGCGGTAATCTCCGCTCAGCGGCATCAGCAGGTTGACGGTCGCCGATATTCCCAGTGCGGCCGTGATCACGTATTTGGGATTATAATACCGACACAGAAGGCCGTTCACCAGCTGTCCGATGCCGTAGGAAAGCGCGAAGCAGGAATATACCAGACCGCCCTTGTCGTTGGTAATCTCCAGCTCGGCGATGATCTTCACCATACTGGCAGAATAATTGAGTCTGCCCACGTATGCGGCAACGTATACGAACCAGCAGCCGAAGATCAGAAGGGCTGCGTGCTTTTTCGTCAAATATTTCAAACGGTGCCTCCGAATTTACAAAATTAAAAATTGCAAATGACATTATAGCATAATCGGTGACAAAAAACAATAGCCGAAGCGGGACAAAAAATGTTGATATCTTTTCGAAACGTATTGCCTTTTGTAAGAAAATGTGCTATGATATAAATAATGTTTTTGTGTTTCGACAAGGAGAATCCGTCCCATGGATAAATTGCAAATCATCGACGAATATCAGCGCAAGATCAAACGCGTGGTCATCACCGAAGAGGAGATCCGGGAGGCCATCGCCAAGGCAGGCAAGCAGATCAGCGAATCCTACGACGGACGGCCGATCCTGCTGGTCAGCATCCTGAAGGGTGCCTTCGTTTTTCTGGCAGACCTCTGCCGTGCCATCACCGTCCCCTGTGAGATCGGCTTTATGTGTGCCCAAAGCTATTACAGCGGCACCGTTTCCACCGGCGTGGTGAAAATCACCATGGATCTGGATCGGGACATCAGCGGCTACCACGTGATCATCGTGGAGGACATCATCGACACCGGTCGCACGCTGAACGATATCGTGAAGATGCTGAAGGCGAGAAATCCCCTTTCTCTGCGGGTGGTCACTCTGCTGGACAAGCCCGAGCGCCGTCTGGTGGATTTCAAGGCGGATCTGTCCCTGTTTACCATTCCCGATTATTTCGTCATCGGCTACGGTCTGGACTGCGGCGAGATCTACCGCAATCTTCCCTACATTGCTGAGTACGGCGAATAATACCGCAACATAAACTCAAAACTCCCGACCGACGGTCGGGAGTTTTGAGTTTATTGGGTCACTTCTGCAATTGCGGGAAGCTCCTTTGGGAAGCAACGAAGGATAAACGCTTCAATGGCACCGTCGTAGCGGTCTGCGTCGGTGTAGCGCAGCTGGGAATGCGCACCGTGCTCGAACCAGACCAGCTCCTTCTCCGTCCCGGGACACATCTCGTACAGCTCCAGCGCTTTATTCGGCAGCGAATAGGCATCCTCCTTGCTGTGGAGCATCAGAATCGGCTTGTTCAGCTGACCGATCACGTGGATGGGACCGTACTTCATGGTGTGACCGGTGTAAAGCTTCATCCACATATTCACGAACTGCATGGTGGGGAAGGTAGGCTTTTTCCGCTCGATCACGTGGTTTTTGAAGCTGTCGTAGAAGGTGGGATACATTCCCTCCACTACGAGGCCGTCGATGTAGTCGGGGCAATTCTTTGCGGTTATGGCAAAGAGTGCGCAGGATGCGCCGATGCAGATACCGTGCAGCAGCACCGATCGCACGCCAAAATGGTCGTGGAGCAGCATCGCCCATGCGATCACGTCCCGATGCTCCTCAAAGCCGATGGTGTTGTAATCGCCGTCGCTCTCGCCGTGGGCACGCTGGTCGATGACCAATACGTTGTATCCGCTCTTTTCGTAGGGGCGAGCGAAATAGTAGCCGTAGCGCAATCCCTCGGTTCTGCCGGGCACCACGATCACGGCACGGTCATAGCCGAAGTCATAATACTCGGAATACAGGTTCAGTCCGTCATTGATCAGATGGAGCGGCCGCTTGGCACTCTCGCACCGACGGCTCCAATCCAGCCCCTCGGCGTACATCGCCAGCTGGATCGGCTCGTCGACCGAGCATTCGCGGCTCCATTTTTCCTTGCTGGTGCGCTTCATGTGGATGGTAAACAGAATATGTCCCACGATCAGAAAGCAGATGGGTGCGGATACCACGGACAGGATCAATACCCACTTGGTCAGCTCCACGATCTGATCCACGCTGGGTAAAAACGGGGTAATATCGGGAATCGGATCAAACATTACCGATCGGCCTCCTTTTCGTTTTTCTGTTTCTTTCCCTTGCGGCGGTCCCGGGCGATATTCTCGTCCAGCTGAGCCTTCAGCTCCAGCGCCTTGTTCCGCACCATTTCATTGAGCCGCATCAGCTCCTCCCGGGAGGGATTGTCGGTGGTGCAGTAGTCCGACAGATAGATCTTCTTGCCGATGATCACGTGAGCGCGCTTCAAAAAGCCGTAATTGCCGTCCACGATCACAGGCAGGATGGGCACGTCTGCCCGCAGGGCGATCAGCAGATAGCTGGGCTTGAACTCCAACATATTGCCGTCCTTGGTGATATGCGCCTCGGGGAAGATCTGTACCAGCTTTCCCTTCTCCAGCACCTTTACGCTGTCGTCGATAAACTTCATGCCCTTCAGATCCCGACGGGAGCAGATCCCGCCGAAGCAGTCCATGAGCCAATGGAAGAATTTTCCCTTTTTGAAGATCATCTCCGCCATGACCACGTACAGCTTGCGGAAGGGGAAGAGGAACATACTCATCATATAGTCGTAGACGTGATAGTGATTGGAGATCACCAGCGCGCCGCCCCGAACCATGCGTCCCTGCTCTTGTTTGTCCTCATAATAGGTCTTTCGCTTAAACAGGATAAGCTGATACGGCCACGCGGTGAGCAGTGCCGTCCAGCGGATCAGTTCCTTTAAGATCATCAGTCAATCAGTTCCTTTACCGTCCGTTCCAGATCCGCCAACGTATAGTGGAGATCGTCGCTTTCAAAGGACAGACGGATGTCAAATCGCTCGTTCAGCTCGCTGACGAGGGTGAAATAGTCCAGGCTGGTGCCGCCCAGCTCGTTCATAAAATGTGCGTTATCGTCGATGGTCAGAGGATCCAGATGCAGGATATCGGCAAACATCTCCCGCAAGATGGCGCGGATCTCGGAATCCTCACCCGCCTCTGCGGTCTTTTTCGACTCGTACAGATCCACGAATCCCACCTTGCCCTCTGCGATGGCGCGGGAAAGCCAGCTGCGGCTGACCTTGATGGCGTTCTCGGACAGAAGCGGATCGTAGGTGTAGCGCACCTCGCGGATCTTATAGGAAGCGGGCAGCTTGGCGTTGCAGGCCTCGATGGCCTCGGCAAGCTGCTGCTTCTGCTCGATGAGCAGATCACGGGGGATGCGGACGATCAGGATCAGGCGGGTGCCGTCTTCGTTGCCCTGCACCGACAGTCCCAGCGCGTAGGGGAGGGTAAATTCCCGCTCGGCAAGGTCGGGGTTCAGATTCTCTCCGTCGTCACCGAAGACGATGTCGGAGATTCTGCCGTCGATGGAATATCTGCCGTCCTCGGAAACGTGCATTACGTCGCCGGTAGCAAACCATTCCTCGCAGGGAGCTGCTACGCCGTCCACCAGAATGGTGCGGGCAATGGAGCCGCCCCGGATCAGCAGCTGACCGTTTTCGTCCAGGCGGTATTCTACCGAGCCGAATGGTCTGCCGATGGACGCGCGGGTGCGCACCTGCAGTTTTTTGGACAGATCCACCGAGGTGATGCCCACCTCGCTCATTCCGTAGCCGTTGCAGACGTGATAGCCCAGGGCGTTCAGCAGCTCCAGCGCAGAGCCCTTGATATAGCTGCCGCCCGAGATAGCGAAATGCAAACTATCTCCGAAGAGCTTGTGCCGCACGTCCCCGAACAGGCGTCTTGCCACAAACCGTCCCAGCCTCGGCGAGCACTTCTGCAGCTTCAGCGAGAGAGATACGCCCTTCCAAAACTTCTTTTGGGTCTTCTCGTCCCGGGTGGACAGGGTGTGGAGCAGATTTTTCTCCACCGCGTGCCACAGCAGAGGCACGGCAAAGACGTGCGTCACCTTGTGGTTGCGGACGGTGCGCAGGATGGATTCGGGGGTCAGATCGGGCAGGAAGACGAAGGATGCGCCCACGAAGGAGAACCACAGAAATACCGCTTCCAGACCGAAAATATGATACAGAGGCAGGAACATCAGATGCTTGATCTGATTCTTTGGTGCACGAACGATGCGGGGATTTTCCCGCTGGATCGCCGCCACGTTGAGCAGCTGCTCGGACAG
>JAFTKV010000117.1 GCA_017453085.1 Clostridia bacterium | reverse complement strand
ATCGTTCAGCGTAGCCAGCCCCTCGGCAGCGGTGCGATAGCCTTCCACGGTAGCGGGCGGATTCAGCCACTCGGCAGGGATGGGAGCAGGCTCGGATACGGTTTGCTCCACAGATTCGATGACGGATTCGGGATTCTCCCGGGCGGTGTCTATCGTGGGTGAGGTTACTGCTTCTTCTGCAGGCGCATCTGCTACGGGGGTATCTGCGGGTGTATCTACGGGAGGATCACCTACACGCCAAACACTGCCGTCGGTGAATACAACCTTTTGCAGATGCAAATCTATCTGTGCAGTTCCTTTTAACGAAAGCACTACCGGCGTTTCGGAACCGAAGGCAAGGGTAGGGGAGACGGACAGTCCGCGAAGGCTCTCGCCTTTGAGCTGCCCCAAGCTGTCACCGGCATCGTCCTTGCAATCCAGATCGAAGTAAACCGATCGGATGGTATAGGAACAGCAGTTTTGACAAGTAACGAAAAGCAGTTCGCGATTGTAAGTATAGTCATAGGCTACACGCAGGGAGCTGATGAAGATGGGAGCGTCCTTGGTCTGGTCGGCCGCAGACAGTATCTTCTCGGAGATCAGTTGCAAATTATTTTCCATAAATCCTCCTGAATGAGGTGTTTTTTCTACGATTAAACTATATTATAACATATTCTGACGAAAAAAGCAATAGATTCTTCTCTGCAGGATGTAAACAAAGAGAAAACTCGCCTCGGATAGAGGCGAGTTTTCGGAGAAGTTAGCCCTGAGACTTCAGATCGTTCTCGTACTTCTCGATCATTTTCTTAACCGTGTGACCCATACGACTACCGGAGTCTGATCCCCTCTCAGCAGCTCTTGCAGAGAGTCTTTGCAGATATTTTTCTGTGACAGTACCCGTAAACACCTTGATTTCCAGCTTGGCAGTGCCATCTCCCATAGGTGTAACCCAGATTTTGTCGATATACTTGCTCACAAACTCCTTGGTGATGACGCCTGCGGCAGCATCGGCCTGCGCCAGACGAAGGGTGGAACGCACCTCCTCCATCCGCTTGCGGAACTCGCTCTGGGAGAGGAGCTGTTCCTCCAGCTCCCTAATGGCCGTCTCCAGCTCGTCCGCCTCTCTCACGCATTGATCGTTTTGCTTCAGATAATCACGGTCGGTCATTCTGCCGGTGACGTTGTATTCCAGCAGTTTGGCCTTCTTTTTCTCGATCAACTCCAGACGGTTTTTCTTTTCTTCGATCAGTATCTGAATGTCGCTGTCTGCAATCATCTCGGCAAAGAGTCGGGCGTACTCCTCCACAACCGATTCGGCATCGGCCTCGGTGTCACGGAACGCCGCAAAGAGGATGGGCTTGATCTCATCCTCGTAAATGGGGAAGGAGGCGCAGGAGCCGGCGCCGTTGTTGATCTTGCCCGAGCAGACCCATTTGCTGTTCACCTCACCCGATTTGCTCTTCGATTCCCGACGGTAGTAGGCGGAGCCGCACTCGGCGCAGAACATCTTGCCGGTGAGCAAATTGGCGTGATTGCAAATACCCTGACGGTTCTTCACGTCCTCACTGCGGCGGCGCAGGATCACGTTGGCTGCATCCCACAGCTCCTCGCTGACGATGGCAGGCACCAGCTCGCCCGTCTCGTCCTTGAACATCACCCACTCTTCGGGGGGGAGAAATTTCTGCTTCTTGGTGAACATATCCACTACCTTGACCTTGTTGGCAACGTAGTAGCCCTCGTATTTGGGATTGGAGATAATTCCCGACATGGTAGTGTGGGCGATGCGCTTGCCCTTGAAGTTGCGGTAACCCCGATCCCAGAAGATGCCCTCGATCTGCTTCATGCTGTACTCATCGGTGGCGTACAGCTGGAACAGTTCCCGCACCATCACCGCTTCGTCCTCGTCGATCACCAGCCGTTTGTTGTCCTTGCGGTAGCCGAAGATGCGGCTGTTGCCCAGCACCACGTTGGATTTGATGGCCTGCTGATGCCCGAACTTGATACGGGAGGAGAGCTTGCGAAGCTCGTCCTGGGCGATGGAGGACATAATGGAGAGGCGCAGCTCGCTGTCCTCGTCGAAGGTGTTGATGTTGTCATTTTGGAAGAATACGCCCACATCGCAGCTCAGCAGCTCACGGGTGTAGCGGATGGAGTCCAGCGTGTTACGGGCAAAACGGGAGATCTCCTTGGTGATGACCAAGTCGAATTTGCCCTCCTGGGCATCGGCGATCATGCGGTTGAACGCCTCTCGCTTCTTGGTAGAAATGCCCGACAGCCCCTCGTCGATGTAGCCGGGGACGAAGGTCCAAGAGCGGTTCTTCTTGATGAGGTTATCGTAATATGCAATCTGATTGCCCAGCGAATTGATCTGCTCGTCGCTATCCGAAGACACACGAGCGTAGTAGGTAACCCGAAGCGGCAGATCGTAAATCGAGCGGGAACGCAGTTGTGTGCGAATGGTGTGTAGATCCATTTGTGAATCCCTCCTGTGATTGGTTCGGAGTAGATTTGCGCAAAAAGTTCGCAAAATCATTACTATCAATTATAGTATAACAGATGCGAAATGAATTTGCAATAGGGAAGGGAAGATAAATAAAGGATTATTGCGGAATAATCGATGGTAAATTGTGCAAAGATGCCCCGTACCAACTTGGTACGGGGCCGGAAGTAGTTATATCGAGCAGACTGCCCATGATGGCAGTTATGCTTTTAACTTATATACACGATTCTTATTGCTGCCTTCCGGAACCAGAATATCCTCAACCACCATTTCAGCAAGAATCTCTTTCGCTCTCGAAGGTTTCAACCCGAGAAGTTCGGCAATTTCGCTACTCTTGGCGGAAACGTTTTCGGTAAGATAGAAAATAATGGCTTGCTTGTGTGCGACAGTTTTTGCCGCCGCTTTTTTATCGCCGCTTTTTATCGCCGCTTTTTTATCGCCGCTTTTGCCCATTAACAGCGATAAAGT
>JAFTKV010000116.1 GCA_017453085.1 Clostridia bacterium | reverse complement strand
TGGTAACTTCATTCTACCAGATTTTTGTCAGATATGCTCTTTTTTTGTTATTTTTTTCGAGCTCTATCTGTCGGTACCCCAACATTTATTATAGAGCCATAAAAATACGGAGATATGGACGATCCATATCTCCGTTTTCGTTTATTGTAGCGGGTTTCGTTTGCGCCGTGCGTTGTAGACCACGATTCCCGAAAGTGCAATCAGTGCCAGCACGTTAGGCAGTACCATAAGCTGATTGAACAGGTCGGTCAGCTCCCACAGAAGATCGTTGGACAGAATCGAGCCGGCAAAGATGAAGAGAAGCACCAGGATCGAGTAGACCACAATATCCTTGCGGCAATGGCGGTAGCAAGGGCTTGGAAGGAGCTGAGTCCGTTCATCTGCTTTCCACCGCGCAGAGAAAACTTTCCGAACACCGCGCGCATTCCTTCGTCAAAGCAGCGAATCTGCACGAAACGGGTATTGAAAAAATATCGGCAATGCTTTCTCGCTGCCAACCTGAAGCGGTTGAATCGCACCCGGTCATGTTTGCTCCAACGGGGCGGCTTCCGGAAATCAGCTTCCGACTGACGGAAGATCGGCATTATTTCGCAGTTCCTGCAAATACCCGTCCGCTTCTTCCCGTGAGCGGAACACGGTGATCGTCTTGTCGGCGTACTTCCTCAGCAGTGCCAACACCGACGGTCGGCTCTCGGTAGGGAAGGCGCGGATGAACGCCATAAACTCGGAATCGTCCTCGGTCTCTACCCAAGGCATATCGGCGCGCTCTTTTCCGCGACGCGATGTAATGCCGTCGAGGCAGACCTCTACGGAATAGTCCAGAAAGAAAACGGTATCGCAGGCGGCGATGCGCAGTTCCATGGTGGAGCCGTAGTTGCCGTCGATGACCCACTGATCCTCTGCCAGGACTTTCGCAAGCCGCTCTCTGAAGATCGGCTTGCCCACCGTAGTGCGGTCGGGATTGTGATAGAGCAGATCCAGATGGCAGAGCGGCAGACCCGTGATTTCGCAGAGCGCACGGGAGAAGGTGCTTTTACCGCTGCCGGGACAACCGATGACGCATACTTTTTTCATATCGGCTCAGCCCTCAATGACGGTATATTCAAAATCCTTCCACAGAAGTCTGCTGCCGAGATCGGTGCCTTCGGGAAGCAGTGCCAGTGCGATAAACAGATCGTCGCCGGTTTTCTCATCGATCAAAATGGCGTACTCGCCCTCAATCTTGCTCACCTTGTAAATGCGTTCTTCCATTCGTTTGACCTTCCTTTCAAAAGTGCCTCCCGAGTGCGGTAGTCGGGGAGATATTGTTCTACCAGCCGATAAAAATCGGCAGAGTGGTTGAGATACTTCAGATGTGCCAGCTCGTGGACGATGACCGCATCAATGGCATCGTCGGGGTAGAGCATCAGAAAGCAAGAGAAGCAAATACTCCCACGATTATTGCAGCTACCAAAGCGTGTCTTGGCAGAGGTGATCTTGACCGATGCGGGCGTAAGCCCCATTTTCGCCGACCAATACGTTACCCGATCAGGGAGTATATTGGCAGCCATTTCTTTTAACCGAGGAATATCCTCGTCCTGATAGACGGGCTTGGTCCCTTGTGTTTGTTCCCAACGGTCGACGAGCGCACGGAGCTTGTCCTGATTATTGTCAATCAGCCGCTGAGCTTCCCCATCGGTGATCCAATAGGGAATGCGGAGCAGAATTTCTCCTGTACGGGTGATGGAAAACACAGCGGTCCGCCGCTTGGAGCGGACGATTTGGCAGGGGATGCTCATTTTTGCTCCTTCCACTGGGAAACCGTAGGGATGGCGGAATTCGCTACCGCTTTCTGACGGATCGTTTGCATCCGCGCTTGTGCCTCCTCCGCTTCCACAGGGTACGGGTAGCGCTCTTTGAGTTTAGCAAACTGAACCTCTGCAACATCGGATTTTTTAGAATCCTTTTCCCATAGCATAGAGAGTGCATATTGGCAAATGACTCCCTCCAAAGTAGAAGAGAACAGTTGAATAAACTTTTTCTGCTCTTTGGTCAGCACTGCGTTGACTTCATCCTCGGTAGAATCGGTGAGCAAAAGGCATACGATCAGATGGCACTTCAGCAAATTGCGATGATAATCAGCCATTTCGATAGGGGCATCCAGCAGGGAGCGGATCATATCCTTGGCACCCGTATAATTTTGCTTGCTGACTTGCCGTTCGCAAGCCATGACGGCGATCGTTGTGGTAAAGCTATTTTGCATTTCGTCTTCGGAAGGAAGCTCGAACCATTCATCGGGCAGCTCATAGATGTGCTGACCATTGGCAATCCCCTCCAGAATCCGCTCGCTCAGATAGAATGCGCGCATTGCGGTGGGAGACTTGCGGATCAGCCGTGCATTCACGGCATCATTGGGGATCATAGCATGGGGAAAGGGGATCCCGTTCACTATGGCAAAGTAGATACCGATCAGCCCGAAAAACACGAAAAACAGCGCAATATAGGGCATAGGGCGAAGGAGCAGTGCCAGCAATGCTGAAATCAGTGCCGTGATCAGATTGAAGATCACGCCGCCCATATTATAAAGGGTTGTGGGAAATGATCCGTCTTCATTGACAGGGGGCGGAAGCAGCAGACACTGTCCGCCGGTTCCCGGGATATTGTAGCGTCCGAAGCTGATCTTTCCGTTTCGTTTTAACCAGATGAAGCTTCCGATCCGAAAGGACAGAAAACGGTAGCCGGTAATGAGCCCCATCACCAAATGTCCACCCTCATGAATGATAATCTGGAGATAGTAGGAAGCAAAAAGATAGGCAAAGATGAAAAGATAGATGAAATTGCCGGTGGAGGCTTTGTTAAACAGACGATTCATACACAATCCGCCGATAGCACCGATTGCAAATAACAGCAGGATTTGAAAGAGAGTTAAAAACAGGGCTGACGCCTTGGAAGCCTTGGTAGAAGGCGATTTTTGTTTGCTCATATGGAACCTCATAGAACTAGTTTGCCTAAAGTATACCATACACTGTCCCAAAAGTCAAGAAAAAGAGTGCGCAACAGATTCTTGCTTTGAAAAAATGCCCTAAAATGGTGCCGCAACGAATCATTGCTTGACAAAAGCTCCTCCACAGCGTACAATAAAGGCAGAAAACGAAATCTACCGGAGGAAACCATATGGTCATAAAGAATATCAAAAAAGCAAGAGAAGAGAAGGGGCTCACCCAGGATGCCCTTGCAGAGCATCTGAACGTTACCCGTCAAGCCGTCTCCAACTGGGAGAACGAGAAGACCCAGCCCGATATTGGTATGTTGCAGAAGATTGCATCTGTTTTGAGTACAACGACAGATAAACTGATTGATGA
>JAFTKV010000115.1 GCA_017453085.1 Clostridia bacterium | reverse complement strand
TTCCCACCGAGACGGTGTACAGATTCTCAATATTGCGGATATAAATATCGTAGACGAAATACTGGACGGTATAGGTCCGACCGGTGCCCTCGTAATACATATCCCGATTGACCTCGGTCAGCGTGACCCACATATCACAGCTTTTGTATTCGGTAGCGGTGGAGATAATCTCCTCCCCTTCCTT
Organism: Clostridia bacterium; assembly: GCA_017453085.1. Classification (GTDB taxonomy): domain Bacteria; phylum Bacillota; class Clostridia; order Oscillospirales; family CAG-272; genus CAKSQF01. The sequence continues at coordinate 4,244 of JAFTKV010000115.1, read as the reverse complement.
CAAAAACAGATTACCGAATTTCTTGCCGAAATCACCGGAGTAATCATAGCCGTCTGCCGAGGGCGGGAGGTCGTCCTGTCCGTCGGAACCGTCACCGAAGTCGCCGCCCGAAGAGCCATCGGTATCCGGACGGTTCTGGTCATTGGAGCCGGGCTTGGTGAATACGGGAATGTCAGGGATCTCCTCGTCCAGCCCATACCAAAACGCTTCTATGTGATGAAACCACGCAAACGTACAAAGCACCGCGCCGATCAGAACAATATCCATGAGAATCAGCAGCCATGCGGGCAAAATGCGTTCTTTTTTCATATATCTCCTATGTATTATCGATCAAACAATGCAAAGCGGAAGATCTCCTTATAGATCTTCACCGAGTCCTGCAGCGGACGGAAATGAGAGGAGGAATTGTCGTTCTCGTAAACGGTTTCGATCATAACCTCATCAATGGTAATGTTGTCCCGTGCGGCACTCATCAGCACATTCATCTCATATTCGTAGCGCATTCCAGGGATCTTGATCAGCCAGCTGAGAAGCGAACGGTCAAAGCCCCGCAGACCGGTCTGGGTGTCCTTTACCGAAACGCCGCTGACCATACGGTATACACCGCGGGTCACGGTATTGCCAAAGCGGGAGCGCAGAGGCACCTCTCCCACGAATGCGCGGGAGCCAATGACGAAGCCGCCCTTCTGATGCAGGCGATGGGAAACCTTCTGAATATCGTCGGGGCGATGCTGTCCATCTGCATCGGCGGTGATCAGATACTTCATCCCGGGGAAGCATTTCAGCACGCAACGCATTCCCTGCTTGAGCGCGCCGCCCTTGCCCCGATTTTTAGCATATCTCACCACGCGGGCATAGCGTGCCGCCTCAATGAAAATCGGATCGTAAGCGGAGCCGCTGCCGTCGTCAACCACCAACAGGGTGAATTCCATTTCGGAAAGTTTTTGGAGAGTGTCAATCAGTTTCTGATCCGGATGGTATGCCGGGATCAATACTACGGTGTCTTTCATATAATTCCTCTTGAACTTCCTCTGCCTTAGCAGATATGAATGATTAAGACAAAGGGGCAGCATAGCTGCCCCTTTGTGGATCAATCGCCAAAAATCAGCGAGTGGAGCATCTTTTTGTTCTTTTCAAAATCAACACTCAGCACGCTGGCGCCGTTGACGTGACCGTAACTGTAGGTTCCGCTTGCGGGAACGCGGGCAGTCTGAATCTTGTAGGAGGAATAGGAGGTTCCTACCGATGCCAGAAGATTGACACAGTCGGTTACGGTAAGGTCGGTGGTGACCATAGGCAACACCACGGGAATCAGATCCATCAGCTGACCAAAGCTCATAGACTGAGCCTTTTCGATGGCTGCCGCAAGCACGCGTCTCTGACGACTGGTACGACCAAAGTCGCCGTCGCCCTGTCCGTCATCGTTGGCATAACGGTCACGGCACAGACGGAGCGCATAGGTGCCGTCCAGCAGATAAATGTTTTCCTTGCCCGCTACTCTATGATCCTCGGGAATGAAGGGATCGCCCTTGTCCCAGTCATATTCCTTGGACAGGTTCTTGATCTCCTTGGGAGACAGCTCCACTTCAACGCCACCCAGTGTATCAATCACCTTTTCGAAGGCGGCAAAGTCTACGCGAGCGTAGTTATCAAACTCCAGACCGAAATAATCGGAGAGCGTATTCTGCGTGCCGGTAACACCGCCGAACAGATAGGCGGCATTCAATTTGTTATATTGATCGGTACCCGCAATCTTCAGATACATATCTCGCAGGAAGGAGGTGATAGTGATGGTTTTATCCTCGGTATTCACGGTGATCATCATCATTACGTCCGCTCTGCCACGCGCGGAGCCAGAACGACCGTCCGTACCCAGGCAAAGGATGTTGATCAGCTTGGCAGCTTCCTCGGGGAGCGGTTCATCCGGTGGGGGATCCTTCTCCAGCTCCAGCATATTGCCGGAATCGGAGGAACCGGTCGTATCCAAAGACAGCAGCCAATCGTTGTACTGCGTTTGCAGATCTTCAATATCCTGCAGGGTAAACCGATAGTAAGGATCCTTCAGGATCGTATCCAGCGGAACGCCGTTTTGCAGAGCCAGCGTTGCTTCCATAAAATCCTGATCCAGCGTTTCCCCGTCCAGATCCTCGTAAGTCATTTGATTGTACAAGCTAAGCGCGAATATTCCGCCACCGATCAAAGCGACCAGCAAAAGACCCAGAAGAGTCAGCATAGTGATCACGGCAGCCAGCTTGAGCTTTTTGGTTTTCTTGGTTTGAGCCATTCTATATCCTCCTATCGTATTATTGGATCATAATACGAGCAGTATATCATTAATCAGCATTATTATACTCTACAAATTCGACGATTTCAATGCAATATTGTGAATGCTCTGTAAATATTTCATAAGATGCCAAAAGGAAGCGGTAAGTTCCGCTTCCTTTTTGGGTAGATCAGTTCAAAACGAACTTTTTGTTGAATTTGCCTTCTTTCAATACGCCCAGTGTACCGTCGATCTCGATGGTCGTCACATCTGCGTATTCATGATGGATCAAAGTGTCCCCACTGACTTCGGAGGCAATTTTCGTGCTTTCTCCGTTGGGGGTTGCATAGTACAGATCGTCATCTTCGTTTACGAAGTAGACCCGCCCGTCAGCAGTCACCGTAAAATTGGATACGTCCGGCTTGATCCGCGTCAATCTTTCCTTGTTGTTTACGTAATACAGCTCGCCATCCTCATCCAGCACGTAAATGCATTCGCCGTCCATCGTAGAATCAAAGCTGACTATATCCTCCGTAGTGCCGCTAAACTCAATCGGCGCTGCAGCGGGCTGCTGAATATTCACCATACGCAGACTGCCGCTCTTGATATAAAGAACCGTCTTTCCGTCTTCCAACATCATGACGTTATCGGCATTTTTGAGCGTGGAGATCTTTTCCGAATCCCCCAGAGTATTGGGCAGATAATAGTAATTGGTCTCCAGATCGCCCGAATCGTCCAACTCGAATACGCTGACTGCGCACTCGGCAAGAGATTCCGTATTATTGTAAACGAAAAAGCCGTGGATTGCAGCAAAGCCGCTCGCTCCGGTGGGAGTCAGCAGAGCACCCAACGATCCGCTGGCTACTACGTTCTTTTCTCCCGCATGATCGGAAATATACACCTTGGTTTTACCGTCGCTGTTGGTGGCGGTATAAAGTACCTGGGATCCGTCACGATTGAACGCCAGCATAAAGCCGTAATAATCCTGCAGCAGACTGCTCAGATCCTCTTTGTCTGCCAGCTTGGTATCGTTTACGTAGAACTTATCATCCTTGCTGTAGTATACGTAGCTGCCGCCATCGGAAACGGCGATGACCTCTGCATTCTTTTTCTCATACTTGGTTCCCTTGGCACCTTCAATGCTGACATAGCACTCGTAAAGAGGCTCATCCGCATCCTCGTTCTCTTCCTCCCCGTCCTTGGCTTCAACGGTCTTCACGTATACCACCGTTTTGCCATCGGGAGAAACACAGGTAATTCCCGTAACCTCGGAATCAACCTTGACCGCCTTGGAAGGATCGCTCAGCATTGCGTAGTACAGCTCATCGTCGGTCACGTAGAAGCAGGAGGAACCAAAGGGAGACAGTACGAACTGCTTCACCTCGTCCGCCGCCTTGACGTATTTCTCCTGCTGTACCACGTAAAGATCACCGTATACGTAGTCGTCGGTATCCGAATATTCGCCCTCGGTCATGAAGACTGCGTAGCGTCTGTTATAATCGGTTCGGACAGACGAAACAGACATTTTTGCAGTCAGATCATCGTCCACCTTAACGATCGTCTCGCCGTTGAAAAGAAACGCCATCTGATCGTCATCGTTTACGTCCCATTGAATGGAGTTTCCCTCCGGAACTGCGAATTTTCCGGATGAAGATCCGCTCAACAGGAAAAAGAGCAGAACCGCTACAGCAATTAAAGCCACACCGCCGATAATCAGGACGAGCAACAACGGAAAGCCTTTTTTGGGCTTCGGTGTCTCCTCGGGCATCGGTGCAGGAGTGGGATAAGTAATATTTGCGTTATCCATATGTACCTCCAAATAGTTTCTGAACTCATTATACACGATCCTTTTCACTTTGTCAATGATTTAACCGAAAAGATCGTAAAAAACCCTTTATTACTGTCCTCAATAAACCAACGGAAGCGATGATGGTCGCTTCCGTTGGCGATATTATTTGCGTTTTTTCCGCAGTTTTGTTGC
>JAFTKV010000114.1 GCA_017453085.1 Clostridia bacterium | reverse complement strand
TTGATAAAAAATCATAACGAAGCCATTCTGACAATCAGTATTTGCAGACAGTGGAAATTGTTCACAAAAATTCTGTTGACAAGACGGCAAAAATTGTGTATAATAGAATCAGAGAAATCATCCTCGAAAGGCAGGAATATACATATGGACAAAATCTGTATCGTGATCAACCGTCAATACGCCAGCGGAGGTCGGGAAATTGCCCGCATTTTGTCTGAGCGTCTATCCATTCCCTTCTACGACGGCAGATTATTGCAAATGGCAGCCGAGGAATACGGCCTCAGCCACGGCGTTCTGAAGGATTACGACGAAAAAAAGGTGGGCAGCCTTCTGTATTCGGTGGCGGTCACTGCGGGAGTGGGCTCCAATCAGCAGATGCTCCCCTACGCGATCTTCCAGGCTCAATCCGAGACCATTCGTCGCCTTGCGGATGCAGGTCCCTGTATCCTCATCGGCCGCTGCGCAGACTACGTTCTGCGGGATCACTGCAAGTTCCTGAACGTCTTTATCTACGCCACCTCCATGGAAGCCCGCGTGAAGCGCGCTATGGAAGCCGACGGCGTTGCCGAGAAGGACGCCATTTCCTACATCACCAAGAAGGACAAACAGCGCAAGGATCATTACAACTTCCACACCGACAAGCAATGGGGCAAGATGACCGAGTACGACCTGTGCTTGAACTCCTCCGCCATCGGCTACGAGGCCTGCGCCGACGCCATCCTGGATGCGCTGAAGGGAATTGAATAAGAGAGCGTATATGTTCCTTACGAGGCAATCGAATTTCAATGAATTAAGGAGCTGAACTGTATGCCAAAATGCATTGTCCTTGCGCTGTCCTTGCTGTTCACGTTTACCTATCGTGGGTGCTCGGCACCGCCCAAGACCCAAGAAGAAGTTCCTTCCTTTTCCTATGCCGAAGAAGTGGAATTGTATTCCGAAGAGTCCGTGGACGTACAGTACGATGGGTTTGTGAACACATCGGAGCTGGAATACCTCATAAGCACCGATTTGGATGCGGTAGATCAAGCTGCAAAAGAGTGCACCTTAGATTGGAGCAATAGCACCGCTTATTATGATTCTGAAGCGAGCGTATGGAAAATTGTTTTCGTGGATTTGGGCAACACGCCTGAGGAGCATGAATATCAAACGATTTATATGAGCGAAGCCGGGAAAACCTTGCTGATCGCATATGGCGAAGAATAGCATATAACGGGAAACTTTTTCAAAGAGTTTCCCGTTGTATATTTACAGAGCATTTGAGGAAGGAACAGAGGCGGATGAATTCACTCCCCAAACGAAAACCAACAAGGATAAAAGATTATGATTACAATTCATCAGGCGCATATTTTCTAACGATCTGCACGCAAAACAGACGATCTGTGCTATCGAACATTGTAGGGACCGGCGTCCTCGACGGTCCGTCCGTACAATTCGCACCGCACGGAGAGATTGCAGACAAAATCATCAATCAACTTAATGATTTCTACGAAGATATATCGGTAGACCGATACGTCATTATGCCAAATCACATTCACCTGTTATTGTTAGTGCGGCAAGGCGGACCGTCGAGGACGCCGGTCCCTACAAGGCAAAATTCGGTTGTCTCGCGGTTTGTAGCGACATTCAAGCGTTTTTGTAACAAAGAATATGGTGAGAATATATGGCAATCTCGTTTCAACGATCACGTCATCCGAAATCGAGAGGATTACGAAGCGCATTTGCGATACATCCACGAAAATCCGACTCGTTGGTATTACGATGAACTGTATACCGACGATTCGCCATAACAGAACCCCGACAGACCGAGAATCTGTCGGGGGATTTTTATCTCTACGCGCATTTGCGGGCTCGCTTTTATTTTTTACTCGGCGGATTTATGGGAAACGCTCCGCTGACTAAGATAATATCATCGCCGATGCGGACGATGTTCTCCCAGGGGATGCAGCAGCGGGTGCGCCTTGCCAGGGAGAGCAGCCCCACCGAGCCGGGAACGATGAGAGCGCAGATCTTGCCGGTGACCGGATCCAGCTCCAGGTCGCACACAAAGCCCAGCCGACGGCCGTCCTGGATGCAGATGATCTCTTTATCGCGGAGGGATGAGTAGCAGCAGGTCATAGAGTGATCCTTTCGAGGGAGAGGATTGCGGAAAGCGTTCGTCCGCTTTTTCTTTTGACCAAGAAGGCGCAAAAGAAAAAGCTTGGCAAAAAGAAAAGCGCCGAAGGAGGGTTTCGCCTTCTGCGGAAGGCGAGGAGGGCTGCGCGCCCTCCACGGCGCCACCTTTTGAAAAAGGTGGACGAAAACTTTTCTTCATTCAAATGTGGCTCTAAAGGCGGCAAGAACTTGCCGCCTTTTATAGAAGTTTTTGAGGGGTTTGGGGAACTTTTTTCAAAAAGTTCCCCAAAAAACTACAACAAAATGCAAATCAGACCTGTGCTGCCTTCGTTGATGATGCGGGAGATGGTATCGGCCAGCTTCAGGCGGGCATCTTCGGGCATGGCGGCCAGCTTTTGGTGGATGCCCTCGTTCACCAGCTCGTAGAGGGTCTTGCCGAAGAGGTTGGTGGACCAGATGCTGGCGGGATTTTCCTCGAACTCCGACAGGAGATACTTGATCAGATCCTCGCTCTGCTGTTGCGTGCCCACCACGGGGGAGATCTCGGTCTCGATGCTGGTGCGGATCAGATGGAGAGAGGGCGCAGATGCCTTCAGCTTCACCCCGTAGCCGCCCGAATGGTGGACGATCTTGGGCTCCTCCAGCCGCATTTCGGTGACGTCGGGCTCCACGATGCCGTAGCCGGTGGCCTCTGCCGCCGCCAGCGCACCTGCGATCTTGTCGTAGCGACGCTTGATCCCCGCCAGATTACGGACGGTGGTGATCAGCTCCCGCTGGTCGGCGATGGAAAGCCCCGTCCAGCCGGACAGCACCTGATAGTAGAGGGCGGGAGGCGGCGTCAGCTCCAGCTCGGCGCGTCCGATGCCCAGATCCAGCCCCCGCAGCTCAGCGCGCTCGATGTAGTCCGCCTCTGCCAGCGTGGAGAAGACCTCCTTGGCCTGCCCCACACGGCTGATCTTGGCGGCAGCGGAGAGCAGAGCCTCCTGAATGCCCCGTCGCACGGGATGGTCGGGCTCCAGCACGCTCACCCAATCGGGCAGCTTTACCCCCACCTCCCGCAGAGGGAATTGATGGAGCACCAGCTCCAGAATGTGGAGGATGTCGTCGGCATCCAGGGTCTGACAGCTCACCAGCGCAACCGGAGCGTTGTAGCGCGCCTCCAGTTCCAGCGCCAGCGCCTCGGAGGCAGGATCATCGGGGTGAGCGGAGTTGAGCACCACCACGAAGGGCTTTCCCAGAGCGGTCAGCTCGGCGGCGACCCGTCGCTCGGCCTCCTCGTAGCCCTGACGGGGGAGCTCGGTCACGCTGCCGTCGGTGGTTACCAGCACGCCGATGGTGGAGTGATCGGTGATCACCTTGCGGGTGCCCATCTCCGCCGCCTCGCCGAAGGGGAGGGGAGTCGTGCTCCAGGGGGTCATCACCATGCGGGGCTTGCCGTTCTCGGTCTGCCCCAGCGCGTCGGGGACGATGTAGCCCACGCAGTCCACCAGCTTCACCGAGAGGCGCATCTTGCCGGCTGTCTCGATCTCCACCCCGTTGTCGGGGATGAACTTGGGCTCGGTGGTCATGACCGTCTTGCCGGCGGCCGATTGGGGCATCTCATCCCGAGCCCGCTCTCTGTCGTAGGATTCGGGGATGCCGGGCAGGACGACGGTCTCCAGAAACCGTTTGATGAAGGTGGATTTGCCCGTGCGGACCGGCCCCACCACGCCGATGTAGATATTGCCGCCGGTGCGGACGGCGATCTCGTCGTATACGGTAGAAGGATTCATATGGGTCTCCTTTATGAGTCGATTGTAGTCCACTGTATGCGTCGGGCGGTGATTTCATGCAGGGTTTGGAAAAAAACGCGCCGAAAGCACGCCAAGTTGGAGCTTTCGACCCAAAAGAAGATCCCCACAGACAGGATCTGCGGGGATCGGTTCATATTCAGCGGGATTTCTTCTTTTTCTTCCAAAGGATCAGCAGTATCACGGCAACCGCCGCCAGCAAAACGCCTCCGATGATAGCGGGCAGTGCCCCGGGTGCCCAGATGATCTTGATCTGCGGCTTTGCGGTGTACTCCCCGTCCAAGGAGGGAACGCTTGGCGGATAGAGGTTGCCGCTTTCGGTGATTGGAGGTGCCTCCTCGGTGACGGGAGGGATCGGCTCGGTCGCAGGCGGCTCGGTCACGCCTCCCAAAGCCGGGACGATCTCGGTAAAGGTGTAATCGCACTCGGTACAGGAGTAGCGCATCTCGCCCTCTTTGGTGGCGGTAGGCTCTACGGTCATCACACCCGCATCCATCACGTGCTGTCCCTTGCCCATAATCGCATCGCAGTGGGAGCATTGCCACCAATGGAAGCTCTCATCGTAGGTCAGGATATCGCCGAAGATATGATCGTTGGCACCGTCGTTGACCCATCCGCAATCGGTGCAGACCTCGTCTCCCGAATGCTCTCCCCGCTCTACCCAATGGCAGCGGGCGCACTCTCTGCGATGCTGTAGGCTGTCGGATTCCCAGTCGCCGAAGTCGTGCCCGGGAGCGGTACGGGTCGCGCCGCAGTCGGAGCATTCCTCGCCCCAGCAGCTGTCTCCCCAATTGTGAGGCTCCACCTTGGACGAGAGCTTCTCCCGGCAATATTCGCAGATCAATTGATGTCCGCCGGAGACAGGCAAATAGGCGGTGGAATCGCCGTGGGATTTTTCTGAATAATAGTTGCACACGTTGCAATACTCGTCGCAATCGTTCTCCCAAACGTGCGCCTGGGAGAAAAGGATCGCTCCGCAGCCTTCTCCGTCGCAGGACAGGAAGTGATGCGCATCGTCAATCTCCCAATCCGCATCGGCGGCAGGCTTGTAGGCGTAATCGGTATAGGAAATGCCGTTTTCGGTGACCGTCTCTCCTGCCGCGTAATGGGAGCGGATCTGTGCTCCGACAGAGGTGACCGATTTGCCCACCCAAACGTGAATGGGATGGCAGAACAGCTGCCCCACCGCGCTGGAATCGGCAGCTGCCTTGGCAATGGTGGGCGATTCCACTGCTACCGTATGCAGCTGGCGGCACCATTTGAAGGCATCGCTTCCAATCTCCTGTACCGAGGCGGGAATCCGCACTCGTTGCAGCGCATTGCAGCCCATAAAGGCGTCGCCCTCGATGGTGATCAGACCGTCGGGCAGATATGCGTCGGTCAGTGCCTCGCAATAGCCGAAGGCACTTCGGCGGATCTCGGTCAGCCCTGTACCGAAGGTCACCGTCTCTATCGATTCGCAGGAGTAAAATGCCTCCGTTTCGATGACCGTCACGCTGTCGGCGATTTTGACAGACGTAAGCTCGTGCAGCCCGTGAAAGGCGCGGTATGCAATATTGGTCACGCCGTTTTGGATCTCCACGGAGGTCACTGTTCCCGATGGCAGATAATACCAAGGGGATATAGATTTGTTGGAAGGCGCAACCGTCTCCTCGTAGCAGCGGAAATGGTTGTCAAAATCCATAGGCCCCGTTCCGCTGATCACCAGCGTACCGCCCGAGTCCAGCGTCCAGGTCAGATCCTCGCCGCAAGAGCCGGAATAGATCACCGTCTCTGCGCTTATCGGCAGAGCGAAGATTGCCAGTGTCAGCATCAAGGCGATCACGGTGGGAATGATCCACAGCTTTTTCATGATAGTCTCCTTCATGGTCAAAAATTCGAGAAAATGCGTTGATTTCTGCTTATATTATACATTGTTTGCAGGAATTTGTCAAGTCATCTGTTCCGAATGAGCTCGCTTGTGACCCTTTCTTGTACTTTATTTATCTTGTCTTTGAAGAGAGCAGGAAAAAGTTAATACAAATTAATACCTTTTTCCTATTGACAAATACCTTGACCTGTTCTATAATAGGATTAACCGAACAATTGTTCGGTTAATCCTATTATAGAACAGGTTGGAAAATGAGCCTTGCGGTACACTTTTTGGGGGCTCACTTGATCCATCCTACAAAATACGGATGCAGGATTGTCCGAATACAAAATAAGGAGTGATCGTATGACTTATAAGAAAATACCGGTAGGCGTAGAGGCGCAGTTTCTCACCGACGGATCGATCTTCCCGAGAGCACTGCTGCTGGGAGATCAGCGCTATCAGATCGATCGGGTGATGCATCGGGGAAAGCACCATCCCGTCGGTGTATCCTGCATTGCCCCGACGAAGTATATCGTCATTGTCAGCGGGCGGATGAAATCGGTGTATTTCGAGCCCTCCACTATGCAGTGGTTCACCGTCAAGGAGATTCCGGATGCCTGAGTGCGATCTGCACAAACAAAACCCCGACGAATGCTCGTCGGGGTTGAATGGATGAAATTACTGCTTGATAGAGAAGGTCGTACCGTCGGCGGAGATCTCCACAGAGCCGTCGCGGGTGACGAAGGTATTTTCGGCAGTGATGCCTGCGGTGGTCAGCGCGGTCATGGTCAGGTCGGCGGGAGGATTGTTGGTGGAGGCAACGATCACGGCGTATTCAGCCTTTACTGCGGACAGCAGGCCTGCCAGATTGTCGTCGTATGCGCCGAAGTTGGGCACGACCAGACAGTCTACGTCAACGCCGGAGAGCTGACCGGTCAGCTCGCTCATACGGTCGCCTGCGATGCGGCTGGAGAACAGCATACTGTTGTTCTTGAAGGTTGCAACGACAGCGATAGAGTTGCCCTCGTCGTTCTCGTCGTCCAGGGTGGAGTAGTTCTTGGTGGGGGGATAGAGGGTCAGCGACAGATCGCCGAAGGTAAGGGTCTGCTGCTCGCCCACGGTGGTGGTAGACAGCTTGTAGCTTGCCATTGCGTTGGAGAAGAGGGTGTAGGTGTTGCTGTCCTTAGCGTAGGTGCCGCCGTACACCGCCTTAACGGTGATGCCCGACTTTAAGAGCTGAGGAACGCCGCCGATGCACTTCTTGGAGTAGTTGGTGAGGATCAGCGCATCCACAGTGGTGATGCCCTTTTCGGACAGGTAGGTGGAAACGTCTGTAGCGTGCTCGTCGTCGCCGGTGTCGATGACGATGGTTGCAGTCTCGGTGCGGATGACGGCGGCCAGCGCTCTACCCATCTTCAGTATCTTGACCTTGACCTCGCCGGCGGTGGCTACTACGTCGTCAGAGTTGTCGTTGGTGGTTTGCGCGGGATCGTTGGTGCCGGAGCTGTCGGAGCTGCCGCAGGATGCCAGAGGCAGCAGACAGGTCACTGCCAGCAGGCCTGCCAGCAGAGAGGTGGCGATTTTCTTGAAATTCATAAGATTATTCCGTCCTTTCGGTAAGTTAGAGATATTATAGCAGGTTTTTCTGAACATGGTATGAACATTTGGTGCTTTTGTAAAATAATTTTACGAAAAACGAATAAGACAACAATCCCCCGCCTGTGGCGGGGGGTTGAGTAAAGGAATCGTGCAATGCTGCCGAGGCGACTTGATCAGGGGTAAATGACGTAGGTGCCGTAGAAAGAAATATCTACCACCGCTCCGTCCTGCAAGAGGCTCAGATACGCATTCAGTGAGGTGATGGATTGGGGCGGTGCATTATCAAACAGCTCGATGTAAACTGTGTCGGAGGGCATCAGCAGTATACCGTCCTCTGCGGGGACAAAGGTATCGTTTACATCCAAATGCTCCAATGCAGTTTTAATTCCACCGGTATATCCGAGTCTGACTTGATACTTTGAATTATTGCCGAGAATCCGATTATCCGCATAGCGTATTGCAACGGCATAAATTTGCAGCTCTACGTTGGGTTCAACGGTAAATTCCGCGCTGAGCTCTCCAAATCCCTTCTGTTCCGAGTAATTGGAGCAACCGACGCTCGTTTCGGGATCTCCGTCGATCACGGCCTCGTGAGCAGGATCCACACAAGATAGATATTTATTCAGGAGCGTCCATCCTTGCTCGCTTGCGCGGGCGGCGTGATCGTTTGCGTGGGCTGCACTGGCAGGATAGTTCACAGTCTCGCTCCAACCGATCACAGGGACGGTAAAAAAGATCTGTACGGTCGTGGTCGTGGCGGGGGGCTCACTTGAGGACGTGGCAGGGAAAGTCGAATTCGTTCCGCCCGACTCCGACAGACCGCTACAGGCGAGAAAGCCGCTGACTGCCAACAAGGTCAAAAGTGCAATCAATAATATACGAGTCAGTTTCATAGGTAGTACTCCTTTCTGAAACTAATGATAGATTCGAACCCATCGGTTCACTTTTAGTTTAACAAAAAGATGCGAGTTTGTCAAGATTTTTTTGGCAAGCGCGTTAAATTCTGCGAACTGCACAAAGTACCTTAAATTTTTTGTGCAATCCGCCGTGCGGTGGAGATTTGCAAAAAGTTCACAAACGAGAGGGCGGGGAAGGGGCGAAAAAAGTTGACAAAACTGCGGGGATGTATTATAATAAACTTACTACTGACAGACGTGGAGGCTCGTATGGATCAAAAAATTCTTTATATCGTGGTGGGAATTGCCATTCCGGTGGCATTGGCACTTTGTGCGCTGCTTCTTGTAAGCCTGCGCCGCTCTATGGCGGTGGCCAAGCTCTACGGCGGCAGCGGGCGGGATCTGCGTTTCGTGTGCGCCCTTTTGCGCTACTTTCTTCCCGGCGGCAACTGGCGGATTTTGCGCAGTCCCTGCCTGCTTTCCGACCATCGCGGCGCGCCTCCCCGTGCCGACCTTCTGATCATCGGCGGCGGCGGTGTGCTGATCCTCACCGTGGACGACCGCACGGGGCATTTTTCCACTCCTTCTACCGGTGACTGGACCCATTGGCAGGACGGCGTGATGACCAGGATCCCCAACCGCTTTCACGAGGGCAGACAGTACACTGCCGTGGTGAACGGTCTGCTGGTACGGGCGGGCATTTCCTGCCCCGTGATCAATTTGATCGTGCTCTCCGACGACTATGCGGCGGCAGACGATCTGTATGCCGAAAACGTGCTGACCTGCAATCAGCTGGTGCCCTACGTTCAGCGATTCTGCAAGCGGGGAATGCTCTCGAAAAAGACGCAAATGCGCCTGAGAGAGGTGATCGTTTCCCATCACGTGAAGAGTCGCAAGGCATTGGAGGCGGTGGATACTACTGCTCAGGCAGGCGATCAGAAGGAGGGCTTTACCGCCGCCGATCTGTTCGACGCGCCCGCCGCTCGGGATGCAGACACCGTGGTTTGCCCCGCATGCGGAGAAAAGATGCCCGCTCGCTTCCGGGTGTGCGGCGTCTGCGGAACGCCTCTGGGGGAGAGAAAGTGAGTCGGATCGCCCGTTTGTGGCGGATGTTTTACACTATGCTCTACATCAGTGCCTTCACCTTCGGCGGAGGATTCGTCATTGTGTCGCTGATGAAGAAGAAGTACGTGGACGGTTACGGCTGGCTCTCCGAGGAGGAGATGCTGGATATGACCGCCCTGGCCCAGTCCTCCCCCGGTGCGATCGCCGTGAATGCGGCCATCCTCACCGGCTACCGTCTGGCAGGTGTGCCCGGCGTGGTGGTATCGGTGATTGCTACTATCCTGCCGCCGCTGCTGGTGCTGTCGGTGATCTCCTTCTTCTACGGCATCTTTCGGGATAGCCCCGTCGTGCAGGCAGTGCTGAAGGGAATGCAGGCAGGCGTTGCTGCCGTGATCTGCGACGTGGTGCTGGATCTGTCGGGCAAGGTGGTAAAGACGAAGAGCGTCCTTTCCATCCTGCTGATGGTAGCCGCCTTCGTGCTGGTCTACTTCTTCAACGTGAGCGTGATCCTCCTGATCCTTGCTGCCGCTATCCTCGGTGTGGTGATCGGATTTTGGAGGAAGAAATAAATGCGTTTGGGTGCTGCCGCAGGGTTTCACCCCTGCACCCCGCTTAGGAACCTTTTTGAAAAAAGGTTCCTAAGAACCTCCAAAAGCTTTCAAAAAAGCCGACGAATACTCGTCGGCTGAGTGTTTTCAGTTATGGAACTATTGGAATTATTCTTTTGCTTTTTTCAAATCGGGCTGTTCAGCATCGGCGGCGGCTACGTTGCCATTCCGCTGATCGAATCCCGTGTGGTGGAGGCAAACGGCTGGCTTACCGCCGGCGAATTTGCCGATCTGGTGACCGTTGCGGAGATGACTCCCGGGCCGATCGCGCTGAACGCCGCCACCTTCGTGGGCAATCGCCTCCACGGTATTTGGGGCGGCGTGATCGCCACGCTGGGCTGTATCACGCCCTCGCTGATCATCGTGGGGCTGCTGGCGGTGCTGTATAACAAATTCCGAAAGCTGAACGTGATGCAGAATCTGC
>JAFTKV010000113.1 GCA_017453085.1 Clostridia bacterium | reverse complement strand
TGTGTCATAGTAACTCCATTCGGTTCGGGATAAGCGGATCAGTTCCAGCGGCGCTTTTCTACGGCTGCCACGGTGAAATAGAGGAACAAAAAGCACATGGACAGGAAGTAGAAGACTGCGGACAGATCGAAGAGTCCGTACAGGGCGAAGAGCTCAAAGCGGGAGGTGAGGGACAGAAGTCCGATCACGGTAGCGGCAGAGCCCTCCAGCAGCGTGGGCTTGAACAGGAGCAGTGCCACCAGAGCACCCTCCAGCAGGGCGGTGGCCAGCAGTCCCCAGTTGAGGCTCTTGGTGAAGTAGCCGATCAGCGCGCCGATGCAGATGAGCAGGATCGTGAAGACCAGGAAGGAGCCCAGTGCCGTGGCAGGCAGCAGGACGATCAGCCCCGGGAGATAGTAGATTAGCAGAAGCGCGCCCAGGGTAAGGACGGCGGACATCATCACGCTGGAGGTGACCGACGAGATGAACAGGCCGATGGCGGTCATGGATGCAGCCACTAAAAAGAGGGCGAAGGTGACCAGCACGGCGGACAGCATCCGCACGTTCCCGTAGAAGGAAAGGATCACGGCGTAGGTGCCCACCAGACCGATGGGCAGGGCAAGGACGCACAGCAGCGCAAAATACTTCCCCAGCACGAAGTCCAGCGTCCGCAAAGGCAGGGAGGACAGCAGGAGATAGGTGCCGTTCTGCCGTTCCTCGGCCAGCGAGCGCATAGTCAGCACGGGGATGATCATCAGCAGAGCGAACAGAATGTAGGAATAGGTATATTCAATGGCGGGATCCTGACCGTACAGATTGTTCATGGTCACGAACACGCCTGCAAACAGCAGATAGAAGGAGGACAGGGCATATCCCAGCAGACCGGTGTACGCGGCACGGAGCTCCTCTTTGAATACGGCGATCATTTGGACTCCTTTCTGCCCAGCAGAGGCTTATAGTCGTCCTCCTCCGGATCATCGGGTAGAGGCGTGGGGGCTGCGGTCTTTCGTTCCGCAGGCTTCTTTGTAGGGGCGGCGGGACGGCGGGCTTGGCTTGTGCGTCCCACGGCGAGCTTGAAGCGGGGGAGGGGGCTGGATTCCTCGGGGCGGGTGGCGGTGAGGAAGACCTCCTCCAGCGACGCCTCGTGAAGGGTCATGGACAGGATGGGACAGCGCAGCTCGGAAAAGGCGAAGAAGATGCTCTCCCGCAGATCCACGCCCTTGGGGCATTCAACCTCAGCCTCGGTGAGCGAGCCGCACTCCTTCACCGTGACCTTCTGCGCGCCGGAGATCTTGCGCAGCACGCTCTCGCAACGGGCGGCACTGCAGCGCACGGTGAGCTTGACCGTGTCGGTGTGCAGATAATCTGCCTGGAGACCGGCCAGCGAGTCCATAGCTACCAGCTTTCCTTCCGACAGGATCAGGATCACGTCGGCCAGCTCCGCCACCTCCGAGAGGATGTGGCTGGACAGCAGGATGGTATGCTTGCCCTTCAGGGAGCGGATCAGCCGTCGGATCTCCACGATCTGACGGGGGTCCAGAGAGGCGGTAGGCTCGTCCAGGATCAGGATCTCGGGATCGCCCAGGATGGCCTGGGCAATGCCCACTCTCTGCCAATAGCCCTTGGAGAGATTGCGGATCATTTTATCGGCGACGGGCAGGATGTTCACCTGCTCCATCACGCGGGTCAGCTCCTTGCGGCGGCGGGTGCGGGACACTCCCTTGGCATCCGCCACGAAGGAGAGGTACTCCCGCACGGTCAGATCAGGATAAAGGGGGGGACGCTCGGGCAGATAGCCGATATGCCGCTTGGCGGCAACCGGATTCAAAAAGAGATTCTCTCCGCAGACGGTCACGCTGCCCTCGGTGGGGGCAAGGCAGCCGGTGATCATATTCATCGTGGTGGTCTTGCCTGCACCGTTGACACCCAAAAAGCCGTACAGCTTTCCGGGCTCGATGGTACAGTTCAGCCGATCCACGGCGATCAGATTCCCGTATCGTTTCGTCAGATTTTCCAGTTCGATCATCAGTCGTTTCCTTTCGATCTGTGATTTGAGCGTAATTTATCCTCATTATACTCAAACATTGTGAAGAATTTGTGACCATGAGCCACATTATGGCAAAGTTTTTGAAAAAATCAGCTCTTTCTCCCGGTCAGCGCAGGAAATGACCGAGCCGTGGCGGCGGAAGTTGGATTTCGCACTTGACAAGCCAATGGCGCTGTGTTATAATTGAAGGTAACATATACCGCAGGAGCGGGAAAGGTTGGTATTCCAATGAAATCCATACTGTTGAAGATCGGTGCCGTTGTGATGGCGGCAATGCTGAGCGCAGGTCTGCTGGCAGCCTGCGGATCGGACAACGATCAGGCGGCGCAAACCACCGCCGATTATATGCACGACTTTCAGACATCGGGAGATGTGAGCGTGTCTACGGGCAAGACCCACACCTTCCTCAGCGCAAACGTGACCGACACCGTGATCATCACCGGCAGCCACGTGAAAAACGACAGCCCCGTGCTGACGGCGGCCAAGAATCTGCGCACCTATATCAACTCCTTTACCGATATTACGCTGGAGACCAACGGCGATTTCCTGCTGGAAGGGCAGGATCCCTCTGCCGCTACCGAGATCCTGATAGGCGAGACCTCCCGTGAGGAGTCTGCGCTGGTGGCCAAGACCCTTCGGATCAACGACTATGCGATCCAGGTGGTCAACAACAAGCTGGTGGTGCCGGGCGGCTGCGAGGAGAAGACGGTAGAGGCGGTCAACAAGCTGATCGAGCTGTATTTTTCCGCCAAGAGAGCCGATCTGGTGCTGGAATGCGGATATCGCTATCAGTACCGTCACGATTATAATCTCAGCGATCTGACCCTGAACGGCAAGAGCGTGCTGGATTATACCATCGTGTACGGAAGCGGCTATGAGGGAGCGGCAACCTATCTGCAGGTCGCATTGGAGGAGGCGATCGGTTATCCTATGACCGTATCCAAGGCATCGTCCTCCGGCGAGGCTGCCGCCAAGGAGATCCTGATCGGAGTCAGCGACAGAGCCACCTCTGTAACCGCCGATGCAGGTGCCTACAAGGTGGGCATGGACGGAGACAAGCTGGTGTTTGCCGGTGACGCCAACACCGTGATCCTGGGCGTGCGCGCATTCGTGGACCGGTACGTGGCAGGCGGTTCGGACGTAAGCCGAGTGGAATCCTCGCTTTCCCTTACGGGAACGCCCTCCTACGACAGCTCGCTGAAGCTGCTGGATCTGAACGTGACCTTGTCCGGCTACGGCGAGAATGCGGTGGTCAACCGTTACCCCCGTCTGTACCAGCTGATTCGGCAGCAGGCACCCGATCTGCTCTGTCTGCAGGAGGTCTCCTGCACCAGCTGGCTGACCTGCATTAACGAGGGCATCGGCGACACGCCCGCTCTTACCGAAACCTACGGCTTTGTGGGCACCGGCAGAAACGGCGAGGCGCCCGACCGATACGAAGCATTCCTGGAGGGTGCGTTTAACCCGATTTTGTATAACAAGACCAAGTATAAGCTGGTGGACAGCGGTACCTTCTGGCTGTCCGAAACGCCCGATACCGCCAGCATCGGCTGGGATGGCAGAACCTTCTCCATCTGTACTTGGGCAAGGCTTTGTGAGATCTCCTCCGGCAAGGAGTTCGTGGTGATGAACACGCAGCTGGATACCTTCGGCAGATCGGCCGCAGGCTACGGTGCGTCGCTGATCTGCGACCGTGCCGCACAGTTCGGACTCCCCGTGATCTTTGCGGGCGATTTCGGCACCGGCAGCAGCGGCAAGCCTTATAAGAACGTGGTAGCCGACAGCTTTGTCGATGCGCTCAGCATTGCCGACTCGGTGATCAGCAGCGGTGCTACGCAAAACGGCTACGGCAGCTCCAACGTGACCGCCGCAACCGCACACGTATTTGTCAGCCGCGGACTGTGCGCGGTGGGCAGCTATCAGCTTCTGACCGATCTGGTGGACGGCGGCTACGTCTCCTCCCACTGGGCGATCCTGACCGAGATCAAGTATTGATGACCTATTCGAATATTGAACGTGCGGTGTTTCTCTCCCGCCCCAATCGGTTTATTGCCTACTGCCGATTGGCGGGCGGGGAGGAGATCCGCTGTCACGTAAAAAACACAGGACGGTGCAGGGAACTACTGGTTCCGGGATGCACCGTCCTTTTGGAAAAATCGCAGAATCCCAACCGTTCCACTCTGTACGATCTGATTGCGGTGTACAAGGGGGAGCGTTTGATCAATATGGATTCCACAGCACCCAACCGTGCGGCTGCGGAGCTGTTGCCGCAGCTGTATGAGGGGTGCACCTTCTTTCGCTCCGAATACCAATGGGGCGATTCTCGCTTCGATTTCTATCTGGAGAGGGGCGACGAGCGTCGGCTGATCGAGGTCAAGGGCGTAACGCTGGAGGCGGATGGGCATACCCGTTTCCCCGACGCACCCACTTTGCGGGGACTAAAGCACGTGGAGGAGCTGATCGCCGCCCGCGGGCAGGGAATTGCGGCAACGCTGCTCTTCGTGATCCAGATGAAGGGGGTGGTGGATTTCTCCCCCAACGACGAGACTCAGCCGGCCTTTCGGGAAGCACTTTGTCGGGCGCGGGAGGCTGGCGTGGAGCTGATCGCCTACGACTGCACCGTGACCGAAAATTCCATGACGATCCGTTCCCCTGTTCCCATTCTGCTACAATAAAAAACATCTGCCAAGCGTGCGCTTGGCAGATGTTTTTTATTGCTCATAATGGATGGTGGCGTTGACCAATCGGTCGTTGGCGTTACCGGTCTGCTTGATGTTGATCTTCGCCCACTCCTCCTTGGTGCCGGCGTAATAGACGGTCAGCGCAGGGAGCTTGTAGGTGGCGTAGTTGCCCACCTCCACCAGGCTCTTGGGCAGATGGAGCGTGGTCAGATTCTTGTTATCACGGATTGACTGATAATCCAGCCGCTCTATGCCCTCCTCCAGGGTCAGGGAGGTGATCGTGCCGCCCTTCAGCGAGTCTGCGCCTAAGGCTACGACCTTTTTGCCGTTCAGCGTTGCGGGAACGGTGACCTCGTCTCCGTAGAAGGGATTGTAGCCGGTGATCAGCACGTAGCTGCTCCCCTCCTCGTCAGCGTAGTTGAAGCCGTGGGGGCGAACCTCCAGATGCCACAGCAAGGGGAGCGCAATGCAAGCGACGGCCAAAACTCCCCACAGGATGTGGCAGCTTCGCCGCATATGACGCATCCGATGATCGATCCGCCGAATGCGAGCCTGTCGCTCGTCCTCCTTGCGACGGACGATCTGCTGATTATAGTCTGCAAGAAGCGCTTTGTATTCGTCCGAGGCAAACTGCAGGGCCTTCTGATAGAAAAATTCGTCCTCGAAGGGCTCGGCTGCAGTGGGAAGATCCTCCTCGTATTCCAGCCCCAGCTTATCCAGCAGCCGATCGATCTGTGCCATGGCGATCTCGTCGTCTACGTGATAGAAGCCCTCGTCGGTGAGGGTGTAGCGATAATCGGCGATGCGCTTGTTCATGTAGTCAAGCGTGGTTTCCAGCTCACGGGTGAGCAGAGGAAGCTTGGAGTGATCGCCGGTGAGCAGAGCGTTTTCCACCTTCACGCATTTGGAGCTTACGTCGTTCTCCAGCGTTTGCAGCTGCACACTGAATCGGGGATCCAGCCGCTTTAACAGCGCAGCGACGTCGGTCATTACGGTGCTCAGAGGCGCGTATTCGCATTTGCGGCAGAGCCGTCCCAGATAGTTGGCGTAATAGAGCAGCTTCTTTTCCGATACATCGTCCCGCTCGTTAGTGGGGGCAGGAGGAGGCTCGTCGGCAGGAGCGGGGATCACCATCAGCAAAACGGTGAGCACCAGAAGCAGCAGATAGACCACGAGGGCGGTGATGGGGGAAAATCCGCTGAGGTTGCGGATCGCAAGGAAGATGATGGCGATTCCGGTCTGCAGCAGAAGATAGAGGAAAAGCAGATCCGAAACGTCAATGGGGAGCAGGCCGCAGGGATGGCTCTTCTCGCTGTCGCCTACGATATACAGAGAGACGATCTGCATGACCATGGGAATGCCCGTAAATACGGCGGTAAAGATGAAGAACAGGTCGCCCTCCAGCCGCATAAAGAAGGCCAGAAAGAAAAAGAGCGGCGCCAG
>JAFTKV010000112.1 GCA_017453085.1 Clostridia bacterium | reverse complement strand
TGGCGCGGTCGGTGGTGTCGGCCTATTACAAGAATCCCAAAGCAATGAAAAACCGTGCGCCTACGGTCACGGTTTCGGTGTCCTGCTTCATTCCCAAGCCTTGGACGCCCTTCCAATGGGAGCCGCAGCAGACGATGGAGGAGCTCCGTCGCAAGCAGAGCGTGCTCTTTGAGGCGGTAGCCAAGCTGAAGCACGTCACCTATAAGTGGCACGATGCCAAGACCAGCCATCTGGAGGGCGTCTTTGCCAGAGGCGACCGACGTCTGTCGAAGGCGCTGCTGGCGGCACACCGTCGCGGCATGAAGTTTGACAGCTGGGACGAGTTCTTCGACTACGACGCCTGGATGGCGGTGTTCGAGGAATGCGGCATTGATCCCGCCTTCTATGCCAACCGTACCTACGGCGAGGATGAGGTGCTGGCGTGGGATATTATCGATCCCGGCGTGACCAAGGAATTTTTGAAGCGGGAAAAGAAAAAGGCTTATGCCGAAATCACCACGCCCTCCTGCCACGAGCAGTGCTCGGGCTGTGGAGCTAATAAACTGGGAGGTGAACGCTCATGCTGCCCCAAGGCAACCTCTTGAGAGAGCCCCGTGCAATCCGCATCAAATTTGCCAAGACCGGCAAGCTGCGCTTCATCTCTCATCTGGATCTCTGCCGCACGCTGAACTCTGCGTTTTTGCGTTCGGGCGTGCCGATCTGGTACAGCCAGGGGTTCAATCCCCGCCCCATGATGGTGTTTGCGCTCACCGTTTCGGTGGGAGCGGAAAGCGTGGCGGAGTATCTGGACATCCGCATTACCCACGAAATGAGCGAGGGCGAGATCGCCAAGCGTCTGCAGGGCGCGCTTACCTCGGATCTGCAGATCCTGGAGGTGTACAGACCTACCTGCAAGCTGCAGGAGGTGGCCTTCTCTGAGTACGAGATCTTCACCGAGCGTCCGTTGGATCCCGATGCGGTTGCAAAGGTTCTGCAGCAGCCGATGGTGGTCATGGTCCACGGCAAAAAGGGCGACAAGGAAAAGGATATTTCCGACCAGATCGTCTCGGTGGAGGTAGAGGGGGATCGAGTCCGTGCGCTGCTGTCGGCAGGGCAGGGCGACTTCCTCAATCCGGAGAATCTGATGAAGGGACTGCTCACTTCGCTGGGGGATCCCGATTGTCTCTATCTGATCCGACGGATCGCTTGCTATACTTCAGACCACACACTGTTTTCTTAAAACAAAAATCCCGAACCATCCGGTTCGGGATTTTTGATGAGAAGGATTAGTCGTTGTCTTGTGCCAGAGAAGCGATCTTCTTCATGCACTTCTTGCACATCAGCTTGCCTTCAAAGAGCGTGGTGTCATCCAGCTCGTGGCAGAACATGCAGGCGGGCTCGTATTTCTTCAGAATGATCATATCGCCCTCCGTATAAATTTCCAGAGAGCTGAAATTGGAAATGTCCAGCTTCTTGCGAATCTCCTTCGGAATTACAAATCTGCCCAGAGAGTCTACCTCTCTAACGATACCGGTTGCTTTCATAGTGATCTCCTTTCTAATATTTTGTGGATTAACTATATTTTACCATACAAATTAAAAATTGTCAAGTACTTTGTCGAAAAAATTTTGAAAAAGTTGAAAAATCTGGAAATTTATGTAAACCTGCGATTGTGAACAAAATGTAAATATTGCCGTTTTTTGAAAAAATATCGAAAGAGGGGATTGACAGATAAAAATATATATGATATAATGACCAAGCTTGATGCGTTGAAAGCAAAAGTTGCTGCAAAACGGTTCGGGATACCGGATCGACAGGTAATTTTGCCGGAGTATGTCCGTATGATCGGGCGAAACAGAAACGATGCCGCGAGTGGTAACGGATTCTCAAGTTGTGAGTCCGGATTTTGTGCGAGGAGTTGCCGCACGAAGTTCGGTTTTATGATGGAAGAAAAAGAAACACACGGAACGGTGTACAGCATCTGAGCCAAACCTATTCTATAAGGAGGCACAAGTAATGGCAGCAGTAAAGGAGAAACTGAGAATCAGACTGAAGAGCTACGACTCCACTCTGATCGATCAGGCAGCAGAAAAGATCGTTGAAGCAGCTAAGCGTAACGGCGCAACCGTTTCCGGTCCTATTCCGCTTCCCACCGAGAGAGAAATCGTAACCATCCTGCGCGCAGTTCACAAGTATAAGGACGCCCGCGAGCAGTTTGAGCTCAGAACCCACAAGAGACTGATCGATGTGATCAAGCCCTCTCAGAAGACCGTTGAGGCACTGACCTCTCTGGAACTTCCCGCAGGCGTTGAGATCGAGATCAAGCTCTAAGAAAACTCTGAGAGTTTTATGTCAAGTCGGCAGACACTAAACGCCGACCAATAACTAAAACAGGAGAAAAAACAAAATGATCAAAGGAATTATCGGTAAGAAAATCGGTATGACCCAGATCTTCGATGAGAAGGGTAACGTAATTCCCGTAACCATCATCGAAGCAGGTCCCTGCACCGTAACGCAGGTAAAGACCGTCGACACTGACGGCTACGACGCAGTTCAGCTCGGCTTTGAGACTGTTGCTGACAAGAAGGTCAACAAGCCCATGAAGGGCAAGTTCGAGAAGGCAGGCGTTGCTCCCAAGAAGCACCTGAAGGAGTTCCGCTTTGATGATGTTTCCGGTTATAAGGTAGGCGATACCGTCACCGCTGACACCTTTGCAGCAGGTGAAAAGGTCGACGTTACCGGCATCACCAAGGGCCATGGCTACTCCGGCACTGTTAAGCGCTGGAACACCGCGATCCTGCGTATGACCCACGGTGGAGGTCCTGTTCACCGTCAGCCCGGTTCTATGGGTGCGAACTCCACCCCCTCCAGAATCTTCAAGAATAAGAAGATGGCTGGTCAGTACGGTAACGAGCAGGTAACTGTTCAGAATCTGAGCGTTGCGAAGATCGACACCGAAAAGAATCTTATCGCAGTCAAGGGCGCAATTCCCGGCGCTCGCGGCGGTATCGTGTTCATCCGCAACACGGTAAAGTCTAAGTAAGGAGGAAAGAACGATGCCGAATTTGAAAGTTGTTGATATGAACGGCGCAGAAGTCGGTTCCATTGAGCTGGCTGACAGCGTATACGGCGTAGAGCCCAACGCAGCAGTGCTGCACGCATCGGTTCGCGCTTATCTTCTGAACCAGAGACAGGGTACGCAGTCCACTCTGACCCGTACCGAGGTTTCCGGCGGCGGCAGAAAGCCCTGGAAGCAGAAGGGCACC
>JAFTKV010000111.1 GCA_017453085.1 Clostridia bacterium | reverse complement strand
TCCATGATCGACAATGCGCTGATGTGCGCCCTCCTTCGGGCAATCAAGCCGGGAGCTCGCCTTGTTATCATCGGAGATGCGGATCAGCTTCCCTCCGTGGGAGCGGGAAATGTTTTGCGTGACTTGATTCAAAGCAACCGCTTCGCCACCGTGCGCCTGTGCGAGATTTTCAGACAGGCGCAGGAAAGTCTGATCGTTACCAATGCCCATGCCATCAACAGCGGGGAGATGCCCACGCTGACCGTGAAGGATAACGACTTTTTCTTCCTTCCCAGAAGCAGTGATCGGGAGATCGCCCTGACCATTGCCGACCTGTGTAAGAACCGTCTGCCCAAAACCTACGGCGACGTGGCAAGACAGGGACTTCAGGTGATCGCTCCCTCCCGTAAGGGAGAGGCGGGAACCGAGTCTCTGAACATTCTGCTTCAGCAAACTTTGAATCCCCCCTCCGCCGATCTGCGAGAGTATCGCTTCCGTGACCGTGTGTTCCGTGAGGGAGATCGGGTCATGCAAACGAGAAACAACTATGAGCTTCTCTGGACCCGTCAGCGGGACGAAAAGACGGGGAACGGCATTTTTAACGGTGACATTGGTGTGATTCAAGAGATCAACCTGCCCGAAAATGAAATGACCATCCGCTTCGATGACCGTGAGGTGGTCTATGAATTTTCTCTCCTGGAGGATCTGGAGCACGCCTACGCGGTGACTGTACATAAAAGCCAGGGAAGCGAGTATCCTATCGTCATCATTCCCATGTGCTCGGCGGCTTCCATGCTGCTGTCCCGCAATCTTCTTTACACCGCCGTCACCCGTGCCCGCATGATGGTCATCCTGGTAGGCAGAGATAGCGTGGTGGCGGAAATGGTTCATAACAACCGTCAGACCGTTCGATATACGGGACTTGCCGAGTGGCTGACCGAGGACTCCCAACATGAAGGCGCGTGAGTTTTTCGACCGTTACATTGGTGTGAGAAGCTGTGGCGGCTGTGGAGAGCTGATGTCCTACGAGCAGGCAAGGGATGCCTTTTGTCCCCATTGCCGCAAAAAAAGCGAGATCTATAAAAAGCTGTGGGATATGACCAAGGGAATGCGGCTGATGCTGCTGTTCCCAGTGGTAACTACTCTGGTAGGACTCGTTTTGCGCTTCGTTCTGCCTGCCATTCAGCGTGTTGCCATCAACGACTTCATCTACCCCGCCGAGGGTGTGGAGCGGGGCACCATGACCGGATTTTTGGTGGTCATCGCCGCTATCGTCTCGCTGGACATCTTCCAGCGTGCCATGGGCGTTGTGCAAGGGCGTATCTCCGCAATTTCGGGCAATCGCTTCACGCTTCATCTGAGAGAGCGGCTGTTTGAAAAGCTTCACTCTCTGTCTATGTCCTCCATCGGTAAGAAGACCACCGGCGATATGATGGGACGAATCAACGAGGACGTCAATACGGTGCAGAACTTCATCACCAATCTGCTACCCGGATACATTTCCCAGGTGTTCTCCTTCGTTTTCGCCCTCTCCATCCTGATCTGGATGAACCCTCTGATGTGTCTGTTCGTCTTCGTTCCGCTGCCAATTGCGGTGTTCGCCATTCTGAAATTCTGGAAGTATATGCGGCAACGCTGGAGACGGCGATGGACGCTCCGTCGTCGCACCAACGAACATCTCCACGATAGCCTGAACGGCATCCGCGTCATCAAAAACTACGGTAACGAGGAGCATGCGATCCGTCAGTTCTCCGATAAGGTAGACTCGCTGGCCAGGCAGGACGAGCGCACAGATAAGATTTTCGACACCTTCTTCCCGATCATCGGCTTCGTTCTTCGGCTGGGCAATTACCTGATCCTGTTCTACGGAAACTTCCTCCTCTTCGGCGGTGCTATGACGGTAGGTGCGCTGAACCAGTTCAACAGCTACGCCGGCATCCTTTACGAGCCGCTGATGCAGATCAACCACATTCCCCGAAATATCACCGAATTTATGACCTCTCTCTCCAAGATCATCGAGGTTCTGGAGGAAGAGCCCGAAATTCAGGACAAGGAAGATCCCCGGGATATCAAGATCAACGGCGACATCTCGGTTCGTGACGTAACCTTCGGCTACGACAGCTACAATCCCGTATTGGAGCATATCAACGTGGAGGTCAAGAAGGGCGAGATGCTGGGAATCGTCGGTCACTCCGGCTCGGGTAAGACGACGCTGATCAATCTGATCATGCGACTGTACGAGGCAGGTCAAGGACAGATCCTCATCGACGGTGTGGATATCAAGGATATTTCCCAGAATGCGCTTCGCTCTCAGATCGGCGTTGTGCTGCAGGAAACGCTCCTCTTCTCCGGATCGGTGCGGGATAACATCCGCTACTCCAAGCCCGATGCCACCAACGATGAGATCATCCGTGCCGCCAGAATGGCAAATGCACACGATTTCATTATGGCTCTTCCCCAGGGCTACAACACCATCGTGGGCGAAAAGGGCTATTCCCTTTCGGGCGGCGAGCGGCAGAGAGTGGCCATTGCCCGTGCGCTGATCCACAATCCCGCAATCCTGATCCTGGATGAAGCCACCGCTTCGCTGGACACCGAAACCGAAAAGCTCATTCAGGATGCGCTGAACAATCTGACCGAAAACCGTACCACCATTGCCATCGCACACCGCCTGTCCACCCTGCGAGGCGCGGACAAGCTGCTGGTGCTGGATCACGGCAGAGTCGCCGAATTCGGCACCCATAAGGAGCTGCTGGATCGCCGCGGCATCTACTACAAATTGGTTATGGCACAGACCGAAGCTGCCATTGCCAAAGTATAATTACAACAACACCCCGCATTCATGTGAATGCGGTGATTTGTTGTGGGATCATCTTTGATCGATAGGAATATAGGGAAATTCGTTTTTCACGTTGATATAGGCAGGGCGAATGATCTTTCCGTTGTTCTGGATCTCTTCAATGCGGTGTGCGCTCCAGCCTGCGATACGGGCGATGGCAAAGAGCGGGGTGAACAGCTCGCAGGGCAGATCCAGCAGACGGTAGATCAGACCGGAATAGAAGTCCACGTTTGCGCTGACGCCCTTGTAGATCTTGCGCTTCTCACCGATGATCTCGGGCGCAAGCTCAGCGACCATTTCGTAGAGCGCATACTCTTCCTCGCAGCCCTTTTCGACAGACAGATCCTTGGCACAGCTGCGAAGGATGTCGGAACGGGGGTCGGATACCGAATAGATGGCGTGACCGAAGCCGTAAATCAGACCCGCCTTGTCAAAGGCTTCCTTGTCCAGGAGCTTTGCCAGATAGTCCTTCACCGCATCACGGTCCTTGGTGTTGACGGAAGCCTTCATATCGTCAAACATCCGCACTACCTTGATATTGGCTCCACCGTGACGGGGACCCTTCAGAGAGCCCAGTGCTGCAGCAATGGCAGAATAGGTGTCGGTTCCCGAGGAGGTGACCACGTGTGTGGTAAAGGTGGAGTTATTACCGCCGCCGTGCTCAGCGTGAAGCACCAGAGCAAGGTCCAAAATCTTTGCCTCCAGCTCGGTGTATTTACCGTCCTCCCGAAGGATGCGGAGCAGACACTCGGCTGTTGACAAAGACGGATCTGGATGGTGGATATAGAGGCTTTGTCCCTGATGGTAATGCCGATAGGAATGATAGCCGTAGACCGACAGCAGCGGGAACACGGAGATCAGGAAGAGAGATTGCCGCAGGACGTTGGCGATATCGGTATCGTCGGGATTATCGTCGTAGGCGTAAAGTGCCAAGACGCTGCGGGAGAGGATGTTCATCAGATCCTTGCCAGGTGCCTTCAGGATCATATCCCGAACGAAGGAGGTGGGAAGCGTCCGATAGCTTGCCAATACCTCACAAAATTGTGTCAGTTCACCTTGACTCGGCAGCTTGGAAAACAGGAGCAGGTAGACAGCCTCCTCAAATCCGAAACGGCCCTCGCTCATAAAGCCTTTCACCAGGTCACGGATATTGATGCCGCGGTAGCAGAGCTTACCGTCACAGGGCACCTCCGTGCCGTCGGGGAGCTTTACGCGGGCACACACGTCTGAGATTTCGGTCAGACCGGTGACGACGCCCTTACCGCTTAGATCGCGCAGACCGCGAAAAACGGTGTGCTGACCGTACATTTCGGTGGTGATTCTATTGTTGTGACAGGACAGATCAGCCATTGTTTGGATGTAAGCATTGTTGTCCGAAGGGAATTTGTTCATAAGGGACTCCTTTTTGCGTGAAATTGTACTTTAGCATAATATAGCGATAGTATACCATACTTTCGCGCAAATTGCAAGCCTTTATTTCACCGATCCCGTCCAAAAACGCCAAATTAAAAAAAATTTACATTTTCACTTACTGGCAGTACTTCAGCGTGACCGTACCCAGCAGACCGGAGGGTGCCAGCTGCAGATTATGGGAAAAATGATCTCTGACCTGCTGCGCCAGCGTATTGGAGACCACGACCTCGGCAAGATTATCGCCATCCTGCAAGGCGTCGGTAATCTCAAAGAGATAGGGACGGTGGATGAGGATTCCGCAATCCACGCCGTTGAGGGTCAGGGTCGCATTCTGTCCTACTCTGCCCAGATCCAGGAAAATGCGGCTTCCCTTTCTGACTGCATCAAAACGGAAGGTGTAGCGCATCTTGCCCGAAAAGTCGGGTCGGAAGGTAGGAGCGTTGATATTAAAGAATTGCTTAAAGCTGCCGCAGGGAGTGAATCTCTTCAGATCGTTCCACTCGGCAAGAGCGAGATCGTATTCGGGAGCAAGGGAAACGATCTCGGTGCAGGTCAGCTCGTCGGGAAGTCCTTCGCGGCTGCCGAATAGGACGATCTGCGATTGACCCGGCAGCAGCTCCAGTCGGAAGAGTCCGTCGGATGTATGGCCGCACGCCGTAAGGTCGGTCAGCAGATCGAGTCTGGCATAATCCCCCGAGCAAGGAAGCTGTAGGGTGGTGTTCACCGTCTTGGCATAGTCCTCGTTGGCAAACATGAAGATGTCCTTGCCGTCACGAACGGCGTGATAGATCCGCAGGAAGGGATAGCCCTCCTCCACCTGCACGTCGGTCATGCCCCGCTGCTTCATCAGCGGCACCAGATCGTTCAGCTTCACTGCCGTACCCTCGAAATCCGGATTCTCGGGCAATGCGTCGGCAAACCATACGGGCAGACCTGCCTCCTGAAGCGATCTGAGCAGCTCTCGCAGCACCTTCGGCAGATGGTCGGCATAAGGGACGATGAGGCAATCAAACTGCTCCTTTGCGATCTGCAGGCGATTGTTGACGACACTGCCACTACTCAGCATATCCGATGAAACAATATCGTAGTCGATGTGCGCGTCGTACAGTCTGACGGCAATCGGTTCCATGGTCATGGCATTATTATATCGGCTAGCCCATTCACCCTCCATGTGATAGAGGATGGCGGCGTTGGCCTTGTGGGTTGCTCCCAACAGCAGATGCGCCGCCTTGTTGGCGTACGCCATCAACGCAGAGAAGCCCTCAAAGCTGGGATCCACTCCCTCTGCTCCAAAGTGGGGAGGACAATCGGGATCGGGGAATTTGGTGGTAAATGCGTGAGGCACAAAATGATTGATGCCCCGCACCAGAAGATGATCCATCAGGTACTTCATCATGGTCGTGTCCTCGCCCCAGCCGTAGGCACCGAAGACCTCGCACATAGCTCTTCCCTGCATAGCGGGCGTGAGATGAGCCAGCGATGCGCCCATTTTCGCCAGAATGTAGTGGAAAAAGTGACCGCCCGACGTGTTGGTCGCACAGGTGCTGGTATGGATATAGTGGTCCATCCCCGGCATCACCTGATGGAGAACGATGTCTATGCCGCTCATATCCTGCCATTGCAGCGCACGGAAGAAATGACCGACTCCGTAGCGCAGATGGCAATTCATGTCCTCTATGATATGGCCAATATACTGCACGCCGTGAGCGTGACACCAATCAGCAAGCTGCTTGGTAAAGCACTCTCTGTACAGACGAGTGATGGCGTCCATATAGGTGAATCGGATCTCCGCCTGCAGATCGCCGTTTTGATCGTCCTCGTACCAGAGGAGATTGAGATGAGGAATGGGATCGAAGCCCAGCTTGTCCCGCATCATGGAAAGCACCGTCTCGTTCCAAGGGAGTGCCAGTGCGTGCTTGCCGATTCTCGATTCGTAGAAGCCGAAGTCGAAGCGCTGCTGCTTGTAGATCTCGTTGCCAAAGCAGGGCTCGTCCGAGAAGAAGCCCATGAAGGTAGTACCGAAATAGTCCTTGTAATGCTCCCAATGGCTTTCGTAGACTGCTTCAATCAAAACGTGCACAGACTCGGGATTGATCATATCAATGTATTCCCGCCTGCCGCCTGTTCTAGATTTGTAATAGAAGAAAATGCGCCAAACTCCCTCGGGTATGTCCCAGGTGAGATAGCCGCCGTGGATATGCTTTGTAACGTCAATGCCCTCGTATTCGCAGGTTTCGTAGAAATCCGCATTGCGGCGATAAGCGTATGCGCCCAGCAGAATATCGTCTTCGCCTTCGCCGTCGAAGATGATCGAAGTATCAGCCGCGGGACCGACCACGTCGATATGCCGTTCGATCAGCTCCCATTGCCGCAGATGGGGATATTTTTGGGCAATGAATCCGGCGGCGTGACCGGTGGGAAACTTGTCGTCATCCAGTAGCCAGACCTGCATTCCCAGCTTTTTCGCTTCAGCAAGGATCAGATCCATATCCCGCCACCAGGTCTCCCCTACGAAATCGGGGTGCGGCCGGGATTCCACGCAAAGCGCGCGGCATCCGCTGTCGTAGATCCGCTTTACCTGCTCGGGGATGTGATCGTAATGGTCGCCGTGCTGCCAGTAAAAGGGGAGCAGATAATTGCTCTCCCGATGAGAAAGAACGTCGGAAAGTCGTTTATCCATAATTACCTCCGTATGGTACAATCTGATTATATTATAGCGTATTTTCGGAAATTTGGACATACATTAATTGCTGTTTTACTAAGAAAAATTGCTGTATTGACGCTCTGCTATTGCGAAAATCTATGGTATTTGCTATAATGGATACATATCACAAGGCAAGGAGGCTCATATGAACAAAATCTATCTGGGTGCAAACTATTATCCCGAGGATTGGGATGAAAGCTGCATCGACGAAGATATCGTCAAAATGAAGGAATGCGGATTCAACGTGGTGCGGATCGGAGAATTTGCTTGGAAAAAAGACGAGCCTGCAGAGGGACAGTTTGACTTTGCCTGGCTGCATCGGGTGGTAGATAAGATGCGGGAGGCCGGGATCGCCGTGATCATGGGCACTCCCACCGCAACGCCGCCCAGCTGGCTTTATCAAAAGTATCCCGACATGGCAACCCTCTCCCCCTCGGGCGTGCGCACCTCTCACGGCGGACGGCGCCATTGCTGCTCCTGCCATCCCGCGTATTTGCGCTACTCTGCGATCATCGTGAAAAAGATTGCCGAAGAATTTGGCAGCGATCCCGCCATCATTGGCTGGCAGATCGACAACGAGATCTATCCGTGGGAGCCCGGCTGCACCTGTCAGCATTGTCAGGATGCCTTTCACGCTCATCTTGCAGAAAAATACGGCAGCGTGGAGGAGATCAACCGTGCGTGGAATCTGAACCTGTTCAGCCAGGCCTACGATCGGATCGAGGACATTCCCGTTCCCGTCAACACCTGGCACAATCCTCACATCATTCTGGAGTGGAATCTGTCCCAGGCGAAGAATCACGTCCGCTTCGTTCATATGCAGTCGGATATCCTGAAGAAGTATACGAGCGCTCCGATCGGAACCGACACCATGCCGGTGAACGGAATCGATTACCGCACGCTGAACGATCCTATGGACGTGGCACAGTTCAACCATTACAATACCCGCGAGAATCTTCTGGATGCCGCACGGTGGATGGACTACATGAAGCATTTCTCCAAGATTCCCTTCTGGAACACCGAGACACAGCCCTGCTGGAACGGCTCTACCGCTCCCGGCAATGCGCTCCAGCCCGAGGGCTACATTTACATGAACACTTGGTTGCCGATTATGCTGGGCGGCGGCGCAAACCTCTACTGGCTCTGGCGCACCCATTGGGCAGGTCACGAGCTGATGCACGGCGCGGTGCTGGACACCAGTGGCAGATATACCTATGCCAACGGCGAGATCCGTCATGCGGCAGAGGATTTTCAAAAGCTGGAGGATCTGCTCTTGTCCGCTCCCCCCGCAAGCGATACGGCGATCCATTTCTCCAGTCTGAACTGGTGCATCCGCAAGAGCCAGGCGATCAACGGCTGGGTGGGCGATAACGGCGCGATCATTCAGGAATTTTACGAAAAGCTGCTGAGATCCGGCATTCACGCCGACGTGATCGACGCCGCAGAGGAGATGGATCGCTATAAGCTGATCTTCTCCCCTACCGCCTACACGCTGGAGGAGGCGGATTTCCGTCGACGGATCACCCAATGGGTGGAGGACGGCGGCGTGTGGGTCGTCGGTCCCCTGTCGGATATCCGTACTGCCATCGGTACAAAATACAAGGCCTCTCCTTACGGCTTCCTGGAGGAGCTGCTGGGTGCCCGTTTGTCCTATCTGCTTCCCGACGACCAGGGACAGCTTCGCCTGCAGAATGAGCTGGGCGATACCGTTCGGGCAGGTCGCAGCTACGAGCTGTTTGACGACGGCGATTTCGAAAAGCTGCTGAGCATTACCGATGGACATTCTGCTCTGATCGGCAAGCACTGTGCCATCGCCCGCAAAATAGGCAAAGGAAAGGTCATCCTGCTGGGCACCTTCCCCGAGGACGGCGAGTTTGCCCGAATTGCCCTGCAAGCGGCTAATTTTGCAGGTGCAGAGGTGTTCTCCACCACCGACGGCGCGATGATCACCAAACGTGCAGGCGGCGGTCGGGAGTTCGTGATTGCGGCTGCGGTTTGCGGCAAGGCATGCGAATATCGCTTCGAAGGAAAGCGAGTAGATCTGCTGACCGATAAGATCTACGATAGCTCCATCGCACTGGCCCCCTATCAGATTGCTGTTTTGGAAGCGCTTCCCCAATAACAATTGCCTCTGTCGAGTGATCGGCAGAGGCTTTTTTGCGAAAAAC
>JAFTKV010000110.1 GCA_017453085.1 Clostridia bacterium | reverse complement strand
TGCGAGGTATCTATCATGAGAATGACCAAACTCATTGCGCTGTTTCTGACCCTTGCCACCGCAGTCACCTTTGCGGCGTGCTCTCCTATTACAGAAACCGTGCTGACCACCACGAAACAGCCGGATGTTGTGACCCCTGCTCCCTCTACCACAACTCCCGCCCCTACGACTACCACTGCGCCGACTACCACCACTCCCGATGCTCCGTCTACTGAGCCCGAGACCAACGAGACTGCCGACGAGTACGAGACGATCACTATCGCACAGGCACTGGAGCTTTGCGGCGAGCCCGGCAATATCACGACCGACCGTTACTACATCCGCGCTACCGTCAAGTCCATCGACAACGCTCAGTACGGTGCAATGACCATCGAGGACGAGACCGGCTCTATTTCGGTTTACGGCACTTACAGCAGTGACGGCTCTATCGGATATAGCCAGATGGAAGAGAAGCCTTATAAGGGTGACGAAGTGCTGCTGCATTGCATTCTGCAGAACTACAACGGCACCAAGGAAGTCAAAAACGCCCGCCTGATCGAGTTCAAGAAGGTAGAGCAGAAATTTGACGAGTCCGAGTATACCGAAATGAGCGTTGCAGATGCCAGAATGGCAGAAAAGGGCGTCAAGATCAAGACAGACGGCGTAGTAGCCCGCATCACCTATGCCAATGGCAAGATCCCCAGCGGTGTTATGCTGGTAGACGAGACCGGTTCGATCTACGTGTACGATTCCGATCTTGCCCAGAGAGTGCAGATCGGCAACAAGATCACCATTCTGGCAGACAAGACCTACTGGATCCTGGTCGACGAGCAGGATGAAGCCGCCAAGTTCGGCTACAAGGGCTGTAACCAGCTAGAAAGCGTAAAGCTGGTTTCCATCGACGATAAGACTTATGACTTCGACAAGACCTGGATCCCCGAATCCACCGTGAAGGACATTCTGGATACTCCCGTGACCGAGGATATCACCTCCTCTATCTATAAGGTGACCGCACTGGTGAAGAAGGTGCCCGGCAACGGATTTGTCAATTATTATATCAACGATCTGGACGGCACGACCGGCTCTTACGTGTACACCCAGTGCAACGGCTCCGACTTTGCATGGCTGGACGCATTTGACGGCAAGATCTGCACCGTTTACCTCACCGCACTCAACGCGAAGTCCACCTCTTCCGAGTGCTTTTTCCGCCTGCTTCCTGTCAGCGTAGAGGATAACGGCTTCCAGTTTGATACCAAGAATACTGCCGAGCACGTAGTGAAGTACTATGGCATCGGTCAGTTCAACGCCTCCTACACCGGCGATCCTGCGCTGGAGCTGACTACCAAGGTCTCCTCCGAGCTGCTGGGCTTCAAGGATGCAATTCTGACCTATTCCTCCTCCGACGAGGCGGTAGTGAAGTTCACCACTGCCGATGGCAAGACCGTCTTCCACTGCAAAAAGACCGGCACGGCAGAGATCACCGTATCCTGTACCTTCGACGGTGTAACCTACAGCGAAAAGGTCACCGTGACGGTAACCGTCAACGAAACCGTTGATTACGTAGACGTAAAGACCGTGATCGACGCCGAGAAGGGAACCGAGGTCACCGTAAAGGGCATCGTTGGTCCCTCTCTGGTCAATCAGTCCGGCTTCTATCTCATCGATGAGACCGGTATCATCGCAGTACTGGTGGATGCATCCGTGTTTGACGACATCGCCGTAGGCAACGAGATCGTGCTGAAGGGTGTCAGAAACGTAATGCATAAGAAGGACGGAACGCATTTCGGTCAGAGCTATATCTCCGACGTTGAGATCGTAGCAAACTACTACGGCGATAATGCTTACGCTACGAGCACCTTTATCACTGACAAGACGCTGGCAGACTTCTATGCTTTGGACAAGACCGAGGATCACACGACCGAGGTATACGTCGTCAAGGCTACCGTTGAAGTGGTAGAAACCAACTTCTACACCTCCATCAAGCTGAAGGACGGTTCCACCACCGTATCCCTGTATTGCTCCAGCGCAAACCAGTACGGTTTCCTGAAGGCCTTTGCAGGTCAGGAGGTCGTTCTGGAGCTTGCTCCCTGTAACTGGAACGATAAATCCTTCTACGCAAGCTGCGCACTCGCAGTTCGTACCGCTGACGGAAAGATCCTCAACGAGCTGAATTTCACCAAATAATCGATTTTCCTCATTCAAAAAAACCTGCTTCGGCAGGTTTTTTGAGTTTTACCGAATAGGGAAAAATATCGACCGAACGCGGAAATGACCTTGCAAATTCCTCGGCTTGGATGTATAATAAAGTCAGTAAAGAGTCAACGATACGGAGGATTCTTCTATGAAATCAATTCTATGCATTGATCATTTGAACAAAAGCTTCGGGGACGTGCAAGCGGTGCGCGATCTCAGCTTCCGTGTCAGAGAGGGCGAGCTGTTTGCCTTTCTCGGCGTCAACGGAGCGGGTAAATCCACTACCATCAATATCCTGTGCGGACAGCTGACCAAGGACAGCGGCAGCGTCGTGATAGACGGAACCGATCTGGATCAGAATGCCGATCAGATCAAGCGGGAGCTGGGTGTCGTCTTCCAAGGCTCGGTGCTGGATGCGGCGCTATCGGTATACGACAATCTGCAAAGCCGTGCGGCGCTGTATGGGATCGCTGGACAGGCGTTTCGCCATCGGCTTGCGGAGCTTGCGAGTCTGCTGGAGCTGGATGATCTTCTGAAGCGCAGCGTGGGAAAGCTGTCGGGCGGTCAGCAGAGACGGGTGGATATTGCCCGCGCACTGCTGCACAGGCCGAAGATCCTGATCCTGGACGAGCCTACTACGGGTCTTGATCCCCAGACGCGGAAAATGATCTGGAACGTGATCGCCGATCTGCGAAAAACAGAGAATATGACCGTTTTTCTGACCACCCATTACATGGAGGAGGCGGCTGACGCAGACTACGTGGTGATCCTGGACAACGGTAGCATCTCTGCGGAGGGGACGCCTCTGGAGCTGAAAAATGCCTATTCAGGCGATTACGTCACTATCTACGGCATCCACGAAGACACGGTCAAAACGCTGGGCGTGGAGTTCGAGCCGCTGCGGGGGGCCTATCGTCTGTCGGTCCCGAACACACGGGCGGCAACCGAGCTGATCCTGCGCCATCCAGAGGTCTTTGGAGATTATGAGATCACGAAAGGGAAGATGGACGACGTATTCCTGGCCGTAACCGGCAAAAAGCTGACGGGAGGTGATCTGCAATGACGGCAGTATCTGCATTGATCAAACGAAACGTAAAGCTTTTTTTCAAGGATAAGGGAATGTTTTTCACCGCTCTGATCACGCCCATGATCCTGCTCGTGCTGTATGCAACCTTCTTGGGGGACGTCTATCGGGACAGCTTCACCATGAATCTGCCACAGGAGATTTCTCTTTCCGAAGGGCTGCTGGACGGTTTGGTAGGAAGTCAGCTGGTCTCCTCTCTCCTTGCGGTGTCCTGCGTAACCATAGCGTTCTGCTCCAACTTTCTGATGGTGCAGGACAAGGCAAACGGAACGATCAAGGATCTGCGGATCTCGCCGGTAAAACCCTCTCTGCTTGCCTTGAGCTACTATATCTCCACGCTCCTTTCCACGCTGCTGATCTGCTATACGGCGACCGGAATCTGCATGGTCTACATGGCAGCGGTAGGCTGGTATCTATCGTTGGCTGATGTGCTTCTGCTTTTGCTGGACGTTCTTTTGCTGGTGCTGTTCGGTACAGCACTTTCCTCCATCATTAATATGTTTTTGTCGTCCCAAGGACACATCTCTGCGGTGGGTACGATCGTCAGCTCGGGCTACGGCTTCGTTTGCGGTGCCTATATGCCCATCTCCTCCTTTGGAGAGGGCTTGCAGAAGGTGATCTCCTTCCTGCCGGGCACGTACGGCACATCGCTGGTGCGCAATCACGCTATGCAGGGCGCATTGGCCGAGATGCAGAAGCAGGGCATCCCCGCCGCAGCGATCGACGAGCTGAAGGATGCGCTGGACTGCAATCTGTACTTTTTCGGATCACAGGTCAGCGTGCCCGTGATGTATCTCATTCTCGGCGTGACGGTGGCAGTGTTGATCGGTGTTTACGTTCTGATGAACGCAATGAAAAGGAAAAATGATTAAGCGCAAGTGACGATCGGGCAGACCCCAAAGAAGGTCTGCCCGATTGATTAACCAAGTAACGAATTACAAAAACTTTTTTCAAAATTTTTCAAAAAGCACTTGACAAATCGGGATTTTCGTGTATAATAGAATACGTCGCTGAAGGGCGACCCAATTTATGCGAGAGTGGCGGAACTGGCAGACGCGCACGTTTGAGGGGCG
>JAFTKV010000109.1 GCA_017453085.1 Clostridia bacterium | reverse complement strand
GCTGTACCGAGTGGGTGATCTCGTGAGAGAAGAAGCCGATGTCGGCAGGATTGGAGTTTGCGTAAGCGGTGCTGACTACGACCTTGGTGCCCATGCAGTATGCAACGCCGTCGTAGGTGGGGTCGGATACGAAGGTGATGGTGGTGGGCTCGTTGCCGTTGGTTGCCCATCTCTGATACAGTCTGGGGTAAGTATTATAGAACAGATTGATCAGGCTTTC
Organism: Clostridia bacterium; assembly: GCA_017453085.1. Classification (GTDB taxonomy): domain Bacteria; phylum Bacillota; class Clostridia; order Oscillospirales; family CAG-272; genus CAKSQF01. Next base: position 2,734 of record JAFTKV010000109.1, on the reverse strand, counting down.
CTTGTAGCCCTCTGCGGTGATGGCATCCCAGTCACCGGTAAGCTGCAGGTGCAGATTGGGGTTTCTGGGGTCTTCTGCCTTGTTGATCTGGATGGGAGCAAAGCCCAGGCACTTGCCGCCGCTGATGACGTTCACGTAATACTCGCCGACGTAAGGATTGCCTTCGCCGTCCACGTAGGGGATGGTCATCTGACCTGCGCCCACGTAGCTGCCGTCATCGCTCTTTCTGGGAACGATATTCTCGCAAACGATGATGCCGTTGCCGTCGTCGTTCTTTCTGGAGCTGATGTTGACCTTGTAGGTAGCGGGCAGGTTGGTGTGGAAGCTGAAGCGCAGGAATGCACCGTTGTCACCGGTTACGGAGGAGTAATCCAGGCTGGTGCGCAGCTCAATCTCCTGATAGTAGACCAGCAGTCTGCCCAGCTTGGTGTTGACCTGGATCTTAGCACCCAGAGCCTTGGTCTGCGAAACGGCATTCTCGCCGAGCTTCTTGTAGACGAACTCGCCGTTTTCGTAACGAACGCGGTAGTAGGCTACCTTGTTGTCCTGCACGTATCTGTTGTAGGTGGTGTTTTTCTCATCCTTGATATGATTCATCAGGTCGCTGCCGGTGCCCAGGAAATCGTACAGGGAGTAGTCGATGCCCGAGTTGATCTGCCATTCTGCGCCGGTAGTCTCGGCAGTATAACCTTCAAATTCCATGGTAGTGGGATCGGAAGCCTCTACTACGGTCTTCAGCGAAGTCAGATCCTGATTCAGCTTCACGGTGTGCTCAACGTTGGTGGAAGAAGAGGGATTTCTGTCATCAACGATGATAGGAGAAGTCGTCACCGCCGTTGTGGTTGCCGCTGTGGTCTGATCCGCAGAGGTATCCGAAGGAGTGTCCGAGCCACAGGATGCGAAGGTGGCCAGTGCGGTAGCCAGTAAGAGAATGATGGCTGTTTTTTTCATATCGTTTCCTTTCGATCTTGCCGCTGACCGCAAAGCGGAGGCGGCTGAATTTCAGAACCCGGCAGCATCGGGTCTCCCCGTGCCGACCGATATTCAGTTAGTATTATTATACCATATTTTTGCCGCCGATTGCAATCAGCATTTTGCCGAAAATCCGACCCTCTTTTTGTATAGATGCAACAATTTTCCATCCGATCCCCAAATCTCCTCACAAAGCAAACCGACCGCCCGTACGGTTCGTACGGGCGGTCGGTTGATGGCGGAGCAGATTACAGCTCGCGTTTGCGTTTGATCTTCTGTTTGGTGGTGTCCCGACGGGCATGCTCCATCAGCAGGATGAAGCAAAGCAGGATCACGGCAATCCCCACGATCAGGAAAAACAGGATGATTACCCAGGTCAGGGGCTTGATCGGTTCCCGATCCACCAAAGCGGGATCGTAGGCTACCGTGCGGATCTCGGTATGCTGGCATCGCCCGCAGACGTGATGCTCCAGACCGTCAGCGTCCTCGTCCGCCTCTCGCAGGGTCATCCACTCCCCATAGTCGTGCCCCAGTGCGGGGATCACTACCGTTTCGGTATGACCGCATCCGTCGGCACAGTAGCCGAAGCGTTTACCGCTCTCTGTGCAGGTGGCAGGCTGCTCGGTCCACACCATATCGTAAGGGAGAAGCGGAGTAAAATCTCCTCGTATGACCGTATTACAGCCCTCAAATCGGCAGGTGTACACAGTATAGCCCTGCTGGGTATGGGTGGCCGCCACGGTTTCGGTCTCCCAGTCGTGATCCACCATAGGGATCTCTTCGGTGTACCGATAGCCGCAGACCTCGCAATCGTTGCGCATCTGCCCTACGCTGTGGCAGGTGGCGGCAACGATCTCGGTGCGGACGTATGTATGGTCGGTGGTGCCGGTCTGATCGGTCTGATAGCTGTCCCCGCAGCGGGAGCAGGTATGGAGCGTATAGCCGATGGAGCTGCAGGTCGGCTCGATCACCGTGCTCTGATACTCGTGCCCCAGAGGCAGACCGTCCTCCACCTTTTCGGTAGCACCGCAAACGCTGCAGCGACGGTTGATATAGCCGGATTCGGTACAGGTGGGAGAAACGGTAGAGATCTGATTCCAGGTATGCGGTGCCAGATCCTCGTAGATGATCTCGTGATACTGGTTACACTCGTAGCAGTTATACTCGGTATATCCGCGCAGCGAGCAGGTGGTCTCCTGACTTCCCACTATGGTCAACGGCTTGCCGCAGTTGGGGCAGGCAACGTTGGAGGAGGTGTGAGAATGGGCGGACGCTTCCGCAAAAACGGGCTGCTCGAAAGCCGCAGACAAGCAAAGCAGCAGCACTGCCGTCCATAGGATCAGCACCGCCGTCATCCACCTGCTTCCGATTCTCTTGCGTAGGAACATACTGCACTCCGTTTTGTTTGATTCCAATCTATAATACACTATTTTGCTGCAAAATGCAAGTGCATTTTCAAAAGTTTCGAAAAAATTTGCGTATTTTGCGAATGGCAATATTTGCCTTCTCCCTCTGCCGTCCCCAAAGCAGCAGGACGGTGGACAGCACGATGGCTCCGTCCAGCCCTGCCGATGCGCTTGCCAGATACAGACGGTCGATCTCGGCCTTCACCCGTGGGGGAGGATCGCCGCACAGCTGAGACAGCCCCGTGATCCCGGGACGGAGCGTATACACTCCTGCCCGCTGGCGCATCCGATGGATCCCGCCCTCCCCGGGGAGCAGAGGACGGGGGCCGATGAGGCTCATTTCCCCTCGCAATACG